>JBNKQE010000017.1:0-26611 GCA_050295715.1 Leptospirales bacterium | reverse complement strand
GACAAAAGGGGGGCTGCTTGTCTCTTTTTCACCCACTGAAGAGTCTCTCGCAGCGCCTGTAAGAAAAATTTTCCAGGAAGATGTACCGGCAGCTGATCTTGTTCTCCCGTAACCCAAATTGATATGCGCATGAATTCTGGGACATCAAAGGAAAACCGGGAACTATAATCGATTCTGCCGGTCTCTGTTATGGACACACAGGTAATTAAAGTGTTGGGAAAAAAGCAATATGATAAATACAGGGAGTTCACAATGATTTTCATAAACAAGACTGGAACAGGTCGGTGGAGAATCTTTCTATTTGTTTCACTGGCACTTTTTACGTCATCTCTATATACCAGAGAGAATAATTATTTTGAAGATTCTGATCACTGTGTGGCCTATGAAGCAGGAAAGCGAATGTTTCTGGTTTCAAATCAGAATATTATCGGAAAAAATTGCAGCATAACCACAACGGCAAAGGGTTCCGGTGCGAATGTCATAATCACAATGAAAGCTCCCCTGAATAAATTTGTATCCGGCGAACCTGAACGAGATAAACATGTTATTGAAATATTAAGAGGGGAACAAAGAGATCATATCAAATTTATAAGCGACCCTGTAAAAAGAACAGATCTTACTGAAGCTTCTGATGGATCAATTATTCATATCAATGGTTTGATGTATATAGGTAATGCAGCTTACAATGTTGAATCTGATGCCAGGTTTACAACCCAGGATGGAAACATGGTCATCACAGGAAAAATTGAGACAAAATTTTCCAATTTTGATATTCCCCCTCCCTCCATAGGCGGCGGAATAATTGTAAAGGTCAGCGATGATCTAACCTTGCACTACCACCTTATACTCTCGGATATTGATGGACTGTAGCATACATCGCCGCAACTCAGAATTGTTATACAATCCTGAGTATAATTTTAAATTACAAATCGTCTTTAGAGGCTAAAAAGATTATACTGACGAATACAAAAGTTTCAGATCTCATATTTGCAGATAATTACCTTTTAAAAATAGATCCGATTGAAATTTTAGAAGCCGGACAGAGTCATTGATGATAACGTTTTAGATTAAACCTGGAGGAGATATGGGCAATTCAAAACACTACGATTACCTCATTATCGGGGCCGATGCAGCGGGACTATCTGCCGCTGTACAAATTCGAAGTCTGAATAAAGAAGCGACAATATGTATCCTTGATAAAAATGGTATAATTTCATATGGCGCCTGTGGACTTCCTTATGCTATTGATGGAACAGTTGACTCATTTGAATCATTGATTCATTTTACAGCAGAAAGTTTCAGCAATAAATATCATGCAGATGTATTAACTTTTACGGAAGCGATCTCCGCCAGTTTTAAAGATAGAACTGTGACAGCGAAGAGTTCATCGGGAAACGTCATATTTGCCTATGACAGACTGATTATCGCAACCGGAGCAGAACCGATAAAACTTCCATTTCTCGACTATAACTCCCCGCGGGTAATGGAGCTTAAAACTATCCCGGATGGGCAGAAGATAAAAGACGCACTGGCCTCCATTCCTGTTAAAGATATTGTAATAATTGGAGCCGGATATATTGGTCTGGAGATGGCTGATGTTCTGGCAGGCACAGGCATAAAAGTAACAATTGTTGATATTGCCGATGGTCCAGTTCCCCGATTACCGACCAGCATCGGAAAAAGTATCTTATCTGAAGCTGAATCCAGAGGGATCAAAACTTTTTTCGGAACAAAAATAGACTCGGCTTCTATATCGAATGACAGTGTAGTCCTTCATACAACTGCAGGCGATATTCAATGTGATGCAGTAATATCTGCAATCGGGATCCGACCTGCAACGGAATTCTTAAAAGAAACAGAACTATCCATGGATCGCGGAGCTATAATCGTTGATTCAAAATGTCGAACGAATATTGAAAATGTTTTCTCTGCGGGCGATTGCGCCATGGTTTATCATCGTCTACTAAAGAAGAATACATGGATGCCACTGGGATCCACTGCAAATAAACAGGGCAGAATTGCAGGAATGAATTCAGCCGGGAAGAGTATCGAATTTCCCGGTATAATTGGAACTCAAATATTTAAGTTCTTTGATACAGTTTATGCAAAAACAGGGCTCACGGAAGATGAGGCGAAAGAAAACGGAATTGCATGTTCCACTGTATCCGCGATTCGACCAGGAAAAGCCGGGTATTACCCGGGTGCAGGAAAAGTTCATGTATATATGACTGTAAGCGATAATGGAACAATCCTTGGAGGCCATATGATTGGCCCACTCCATACTGCCTCCATGATTGATGCCATTGGAGTGATGGCCCAAATGGGAATGAATGCCACAGATGCTGCTTATTTCGATGCGGCTTATGCACCGCCTTTTGCTCCAGTCTGGAATGCTATGATCAGTACAGCCGGAAAATTCGGACTTAAAGGAGGCTCAAAATGAGTGATGATCGTTCACTATCGGTATTAATTCCCATTGTTTTTCCCTTTGATCACCAATGGGTAAATGAAAGTCTTAAAGATTACATAAATCGAAAAATTGATCCGATTTTCTTACATGTCATTGACACTCGTATTCTGGATACACTGGAAAATAGTGATATCAAGGACGTCTCTGATATTGTTAGCGCATTAAAAGCGGGTGCCGAAGCACGCCTCGCCGAACTCAAGCAAATTAAGGGACTGGGGCACTCCAGTACAATGGTCGTAGAGGGAATCCCTTTTCTCGAAATTGTAAAGATCGGTAAGGATCTTAAAGTGGATCTAATTGCGATGAAAATTAGATCCAGTCATAAAAACATCGAAGGACTTTTTATCGGCTCTACATCCGAACATGTTGTGCGTGGGTCTTCCGTACCTGTTCTATGTCTTCCTTGATTGAACTCACGTATCAGACAATTATCCGGGACTCCCGAGTGAGTCGTGAGTCCCGGATAATTATTTATATATTCTCGTCTATTAATTCAGAAATTCGGAATCCGGCCATCTCATCTCGTTACTGTATATCAAGATCGGCCGATACCAGAGCCTCTCAAACTGAAGGAGTTTATTATGAAAAAAGTTGAATTGATTATGAGAATTATCCTGGGATTAATTTTCTTTGTCTTTGGATTAAATGGTTTTTTCCATTTTATTGATCAACCTCCGCTTCCGGAAGCGGCGAAAGGATTTATGATGGGGCTTGGCAGTTCCGGATATTTTTTTCCCTTTCTTAAGACGACAGAGGTAATTATGGGTGCACTCCTGCTTTCGGGATTATATGTAAGGCTGGCGCTTGTAGTACTGGCACCGGTTATAATAAATATTTTCCTCTTCCATTTATTCCTGGCACCGTCCGGTCTGCCTCTCGCCGTTTTATTGATAGCGCTGGAAGCTTTCTTGATTTTCGTACACCGTGATAAATTTTCAGGTGTATTAAAAATGAAATTATATTAAGATTGCAAATCAATTTATACTAACCGCATATCCGTCATTTCCCGGACCTTCTGAAGGCAACGGGAAATGAGATTTGTTACCAATTGGTTATCGCAAAATCAATCATTAATTTTCTTAACACTTTTATCATGCTTACCTTTTACACCTTATTTTTTAACATTATGCTAACTTATTATTTACAATGTGAATTTTATGATTTTAATTAATATATACCAGGCAATCATATCTGAAATTACGAATCTGATTGACAAATTTAACTGATCTATCATATCATTTTGCGCTCATTTATGGTATTACCACAGGTCTTTTCTTTCAGTATTTCTGGCCCAATATTCCGGAATTAAATAATTTCCTGGAGTATTAAATTACGGATTGTTTGCAATTATACAATCTTTGTTCGGAATCAATCAATACGCGATACAGGTATTCTCAATAGCGGAGTAATTGTGAATCGAGCTGTTCAGTATGGGGGTATTACAGAAGCCTTACTACTATCTCAAGCACCTGGTGATCGTTATTCTTTAATTCGTAAAAACAGGGAGAAGCAGAGAAAAATGCGGATTTATACGCGTAGAGGAAAAACCAAATGATTCATCAAACATGCTTGAGATCCGAATTCGTAATTCAGGCCCGGGTATTGATAAATCAATTTTGAAAGAGGTCCCAAAAGGGACCTCCTGAATGAAGATCTATTGACAAACAGAAAATCTCGTATTTGCACGAAGGCAGATTCCATTAAATGTCAGGAACAATATTATTTATTGAGACCTGGCATTTTTCCCCGGATTTCATCCATCCGATTTTTTCCGCTCTCTTTACTGCCATCACCTGACATATCCTTGATTGCGTCTCTTGTATTCTTTCCTGCTTCTCGTATATCTTCACCCTTGTCACGACTCTGCTCTCGAACCTGCTCCATTTCCTGACGATTGGCCTCTTTTGTTTCATCAAAAGCATCTCTGATCTCTTCACGTTTTTGAGAATAATTTTCACGCATTCTTTCACGATTTTCTTTAAAGCCTTCAATAATGACTTTCATTTGCTCTTTACTTTCAGATTTGATTCCCTTCATCTGTTTTCGTGTTTGGCGAATATTTTCCATGATCTCTTTTGTAGCATTGCGAACTTCCAGTTGACCATCCGAGGTAACACTGCCGACATTTCCAGCTTCAATTACTTGCTTCTCACCGGATTCTTTACTTTCCATTTCAACTGCACCATCTGCAACCGCGACAGAATTCTGTTCGGGATCACTATCCACTGCAAAATCAGTTCCACGAACACTGGCCACGGACGTCGGAGTTGTTATAGTATACTTTTCCTTTTCTGAAGCTCTGGTTACACTTGAAATAATGCTTCCTTTTTCAAGTCCCCATTCAATTTCAGATGTTTCTCCTGAGGCGCTTGAAATACTGGCTTTTTCCAGGACAATTTTTGTATTTTCACCGATGCGAATCGTAGCACGATCCTCAAACACAAGATCAACATAAGAATCGGAACCAGTCTCAATTAAATCGCGTGATAGTAATAATCCTTCTTTCTTATAAAGCATATCATTCTTCAGTTGATACGAACTTCCATCTCTTTCAATTGTTACGCTTCCCTTCAAATCAGTAACAATTGCTCCCTGAAGCACAGCTTCATCTTTTTGATTGCATGAGACAATCAATAAAGACAATAACGCAATTACAAACGTTCTCATTAATATTTTCTCCCTTACACTCTGCCCGATAGAGATAGAGTAGAGTATTAGATACATTAAGTGGATGATCTTCTAATTTTGTAAAGTATATTCACTTAATGTATTTTCATTAGAAATTGAGTTGGTTCTTACAATCCGGAGGTTATTTGACGTAATATTGCTTCAAGTTCATATCTGGACCAACTGGCTGGCCGTAATTGAAAGACCCCTCCTTTGACTCTTTTAATATGTCTGTCCATCAGGATTTTTTGATTTTTCACTGAGATTGCCCGGATACGTAAATCAGCTTCATTGGTGGACGACCATAAAAAGGGTAACGACAGCGTAATTTGAATGGTTGGAGTAAGTTCTTCTACGCGTATTAGAACGATTGTATCAAATCCACGCTGAGAGTATTTTTGAATTATTGCAGATTCAAGCTGTGAACCCCAGTTAATATTCTCAATTTTTGTATTGAAATTGAATTGTGCACTGCACTTAAAATTCTCAAGGATATTATTCATTGACTCTCGAATCATCTGTTCTCTAAGGTCCGGCTCTTTCTGATCCTTCCTCCATGCAGTTTCCCAGAGAAAAATAATGTTGGAATCATTTCCTTCCTGAAAATTGAATGTTTTACAGAGATTTGAAACAGGGAATGAGTCATGAATATAGAATTGGCTGAAGGTGCATCCTTCTAATATAAGCATAAGCGAGATAAGTATAATATTGAACTTCACTTTTAATATTGATGAATATTTCATTGTGTTTTTATGCTCCTTTATCTAAAATAATGAGACTAAACATTTTTAAACAAACATATATTAATTTATTGTAACTACTCAGGCAATGAATAAAAGAAACAATTCAGCTATACCCAGGTGAATTGTTTCATCCAACAGTTTCTATAACATGAAGTTCTCTTATGGATGGAAATTGGAGTCTGCACATTACAAGGTCCATAGATGGATCTACTTCGGAGCAACCGGACAGGGATGTCCGCTTGCTCCGATAATGGGCGGACTCCAATTTCTCAATCACATAATACGTGGTGAGTAGTTACAAAGATTTTATTGCCGGTAAGGAGCGAATTATCTCGCTCCTCTCGCTCGAAGGAGATTTTCAACCTCAATATGCTTGCCTTTTCTGGCTGCTTCGAGGGCTGTCAATCCACCACTTGTTTTTTTTGAGTAGTCTGCCCGGTTTTCAAGCAATACTTTTACCGTATCTCTATGTCCGCTAAAAGAAGCGGCGATGAGGGGTGTCAATCCTTCAATGGATGCTTTATTTACGTTAGCACCGTTTGAAATAAGCCATTGGACTGTGGAGGAATGTCCTTTCATGGATGCAACAATTAAGGGAGTCATTCCATCAGTATCTCCATAGTCAAGATTGGCTCCCAGTGTAAATAAACGACGAATAATTTCAGTATTCCCGCGAGTTGCCGCTTCCAGCAAATGATTATTGACGTCTGCTCCCCTTTTAACCAGAAGTTTTGCCACTGCATTTTTTCCCTGGATTAGAGATGCAAGAAGAGGAGTCAGTCCGTTGCGTGCTCTTACATTTATCATTGCGTTATGATTAAGCAATTTTTCAACAATATGTATGTGACCTTCTGATGACGCAATAAGGAGAGGTGTGACACCATTTGCATCCTGTGCATTAACATCTGCTCCGCTCTCTAACAGAAAATCTATGCCCCCTTCATTTCCGGTTTTTGTAAATTGAACCATTGTCTCACCGGTGTGAGCGCCTTTTTTTATAAGTAATTTCGCAAGACTTAACTGGTTTTTTCGAAGGGCGATGAATAGAGCCGTATCTCCTGCATTGGTTACAACATTGATATCGGCTCCCTTTTCAATGAGAACTCTGGCAAGGTCTGTAGCTCCGTTGTCTACAGCATAAATTAAAGGTGTTCGATTATGATTGTCAATTGTATCAACGCGTGCGTTCAATTCCAGAAGTTTGCGTGCGAGATCCAGATGTTTCTTTTTAACGGCAAAAGTAAGTGGAGTCCAACCGTAGAGGTTTTGAACGTTTACTTCTACTCCATGTTCCATTAAGAAATAGGCGATATCCTCAAATCCAAGTTCAATGGCATACATCAGAGGAGTATTCCCATCAGCATTCTTAACATTGAGATCGGATCCTGCTTCTATTAAATATCGAGCCAGTGCTGTTTTTCTATTTTTTAAGGCATGCATGAGTGGTGTATCTCCGAAATCATCGGCGACATTTACAAAAGCCCCTTTGTTAACGAGGAATTTCACCATTTCCGTATGACCGGATGCCGTGGCATATATCAGAGAGGTCCATCCCAGACGATTTCTACCGTTGATACTTGCGCCTATCTTGAGCAGCATCTCTGCAATTTCTACACGATTCTGGTTTGCTGCAAGCATAAGCGGTGTTGTATCATTTGTACCATGAACGTTTGGGTCAATCTTTCCGGAGAAGATCTCTTTTCGTGCTACTTCAATATTATTGTCAAGTATGGCTCTGAAGAGTATCTCTTCCGGTTTGGTCTCCTGCGCCTGAATTATTGTGGGAGATAAACCGAAAGTTAATATGGAAAGGATTAATATTTTGGAGAATTGTTTCATGGTAATACCTTTGACCCGTAACGGAACAAGTCTTATCCCAAAAAAATAGACCCTGGTATAATCGTCCATAAAAAGGATAGGATGGAAGGTCTGCATTTTCACTGCTTTCCGGGTGGATTTGTACGAAAATATGGAATTTAATCCAGGAGATTTACATATCATGCATTTATTTCAAATTAAATCATTGTTCGGTATAAGTTAGTCAAAATATACTCTGATGCGGACAAAAGATCGTCAAAAATTTTCACATCTGTTAGCTCAGCAGGATTGTTTTTCTCTGTATTCTTTCCTTTTCCAGTTCTAACAAGAAGCGGTCTTATGCCGGCAGCTCTTGCTGCTTGTATATCACGCAGTGAATCACCGATAAAAATTGCATTCTCAAGCGATGCATTCAGATGTTCTTGAATTTGAAAAATAAGACCAGGTTTTGGTTTACGACACTCACAGTGGTCATCGGGACCATGGGGGCAATAAAATATCCCATCCAGCGATACACTGAAGTCTGACAGTAATCTCTTCAGTTTCTCATGCATGGAGTGTAGAGTCTCCTCTGTAAAATAGCCTCGGGCAATACCTGATTGATTGGATGCGATAACTACAATGAATCCACTATTTTTTAATTGGGCAATTGCCTGAAGGCTTCCAGGAATGGGAATAAACTCTTCGGGAGATCTTACGTAGTTATCCGAGTCTTCATTTATTACACCATCTCTATCTAATATGATTAGAGGACTCATGTGACCATTACTCAACTGTATCAAAAATCTCTTCAACTTTTCTGGTCATGTCATCATTGATCCAAATTGCAGGTATGCGATTTGTCAGTTCGGGTAGAATGGCAATATGACCGTGAAAATCAAAATCAGGATTTTCATCGTATACTTGCAAGAACAGCTGCAGTGATTTAAAAAAAAGGTTTCTTGAATACTCAATCTCACCATTGTAAATATAGGAGTCAGCCAGTTCTTTATAAAGCAGAGAGGCAATCATAATACGAGCCTCTCTTACCGGCGTTTCACCAATCATAATATCGAGTACATCGTCTATAGAAGCTGGTTCTGCTTCAATGGATGTGATATTAAAATAATTCTGAAATTGTTCATTGAGGATAGCACGTGTTTCTCCGTGCTTCTGATCCATTTTAAGATCAAACAATCTTCGTAACGTAGGATAGAATGCGTCGATTTCGTGTTTGTTTTCTGGTTTCATTGATAAAGAATACCCGGAGTACAATTAGCACTCCGGATACTTCTCCATAGATTATTGATCCACTTCTTATCAGAAGCTGTACTGAGCCCGTAAAAAGGTTTCAGTGATCACTTTCTTTTTACCAATCAAATCATTCAAGTCTAAAGTATCTGAAGGGCTTAAACCCATTGATGATGCAATGAGTGCTCCTGTGGGTGTGCTCTGATCTTCAATCTGGCTGGCTACAGTATTACCGGATCCATCCGTGATATGTTCAAATAAATTTTCACGATATGGTTTTCCTGTAGTATCTCGACCGGACAGACGACTGTGTCCCAGAGTAATTCTGAATCTATCATTAAAGTGATACGTTATACCGGCCACAACGCTCTTGAATTTTCCTTTGGATGTTTCCAGAGCCAGTGCATCGTAGTAACCGATATTGCCCAGCACACCATCCTGAACATCAGCATTAATATATTTAGCAACAAAAGGCTTCGTTGAAACAGCAGAAACCTTTCCATTCAACGAACTTCCACCGGTTCCTTCCATGTAGCGAAATACACCACCGAAGGATCCAACTTTTAAGTGAGCGAATCCATAGGTTCCGTATCCCTTCTGGTCTTCGCCAGATACAAAGTGGTCGTTGATTGTAGTAATATCAGCGGGATTAATACCATTCAGTACAGTCTCGTCGATCAGGTAAGCATTGGCGCGGCGGTCTTTATACATAACCTTACCGCCACCAACTGTGAATTTAACTCCGTTGAGTTTTAGCTCTACATCAGTATCCAGTGCGTAAACAGCATCTTTTTTGGCACGAGTGCTGCTTCGGTAAAGACTGAATTTAGGATCGTTATAATCGGATATGTCCATGTTGCGAACTGTGTATTCTGATTGATCCATACCAATAAAGTTCTGCTCACGGAAGGGGAGGTTGATACTCCATTTCAAATCTTTGCTTTTTCCAGTTGGAATTATGGACAGCATTCCATAAAAGTCATATCCATAAGAGTCATCGGCACCCTGGGATAGAGTAGTCAGGTCTCCAGTATTTAAAACTTCAGCATTGGCGTGATGATACCCTTCGCCATTTGAAAGCATCAAATGAATACCATAGTAGTCTGCTTTGTGAATGATGGAAACACCCAGGTCAGCACTTTCTGTAAGCCCCATCTGATTGAGAGGATCTTTTCCCTGGGTGGTCAGATATCGATGTCCCCAGATGCCGGTCATGTCAACTCCGGCAGCACCACTGCTCGTTGGTGTTCCCTGTTGCCCCAACCGTATCCATGTTTTTTTTAGAATGGGAATATCAACGTATGCATACTTCATGTAATATACATATGAGTTTTTTCCACTGCATGATGCAGTGGCACCAGTATCATCAACAGCATTATCGCAGTTGTTTGTAAACTCATCTGCTCGTTGAATATCAGGAGTGATTCTGAATCCCCATCCTTTGAACATCCCTTCCTGGACTTTTCCACGAAAGTTTATATATGTTCTGGTTACTGAAAATCCGGTTTTATCGCCTCCACCGGCTTCCGGATTACCGGTAGTACCTCTATCCAGAAATTCATAACCGGTAAATATGGAACCATCGATCTTGAAATTACTGTTTAATAGTGTTTCAGATAATGTTCCTTCCTTGGCTTCAGGATCTTTGAATTTCGGATCATTCCAGTCCGTTTCGTACCCATATACTAAGGAAAACGGAAAAATAAGAGCAAACATAATTGTTGCCGTCAGTATTCGCGACCTATTTGTTCTTTTACTATTTCTCACGATCATGATACCCTCTTTCAATTAATTGGCCTTCTATGAGACGCCATCTTTCAAAAATTCAAACTAATTAATTGTCTTTAACAGTTTTCAGATTGGCAATTTTTTCAACTTTATATTGAAATTTATTCCAATATTTGTTTATTTTATCTCGTATATGATAAAACAGTCGAATATGATTGTCATGCTTTGGAGCTAACATTTTCCATTGGATTGTTACAAGCCGATTACAGGTTAAAAACAATATAATCGGTTGTTACAGGCTGATTACTTTAGCGGGAGACATGCAACCATTTTTCTACGATCGTGTGAGTTTAGTCATGGATTTGTGGCAAGAAGATATACTGGAACGTTATTATAGAGTGATTCTGGAGATCTTAACGGATCATTCTGAAGGACTTACAGAATATAAGCTTATTGAAGAACTTAGAAATCGTGGGTATTCAGAGTTCCGAGAAGGACTGGTTTCGGGAACTCTTGGATTATTTCAGTCGCATTTTTTACTCTTCCACATTCTTTACTCCATAAGAGGTAAGCTGCGTATTGAGTCATCAATGGATATGGACATACATTGTCTCAAGATACTACTAAAACCGGATATGAGCAATTTTACTACACTTCCCGGGGAAGTTGATAATCTTCAGGCTTATTATATGAATCTTGAAAATTTAAGAGATACGAATAGAGAAGATGTAGACAGAATGCTTGAGGATTTTTGGAATCTTTTTTCAAAGAGAGATGATTTGACTGAAGCATACAGGCTGCTAAATGTTGATGAGCGAACAGATATAAATGATGTGAAACGAAAGTATAGAAATCTGGTTATGGAACATCATCCTGATAAAGGGGGGGATCCGAATAATATCATAGCACTCAATGCTGCCATGGAGACTATCAACCGCTTTCATGCTCCCGGTTAAAATCCATTCTTTCAATTATTCTAATATTCAAAACGGAACATGTTATGTTGCATTATGTAACAAAAATTCATAGCTTCTGACATTTTTATTACATACATAAGAATAATCATACTCTGTTTGTGTAATAAATATATTCTCTAATTTCGTCTAAGAATCAAAGGTGATAAATTTGGGTGCAGTAGATACACATCTTCATTTGTGGGATTTAAATCGGGTGAAATATCCCTGGCTCAGTGAAGACTGGGGCGTACTCTATGGTTCGCATTCCCCCAGAGATCTTGAGATGCAGATGAATAAAGCATCCGTATCCGAAGCTATTCTCGTACAATCTGCAAACAGTTATGAGGACACTGATTTTTTAATGGATCAGGCTGAAATTTATTCATGGGTAGGTGGCGTAGTCGGGTGGGTCCCACTGGATGATCCTGATGAAACAGCTCAGGCGATAGATAGGTATTCATCGATAAGTAATTTTAAAGGCGTTCGGTATATGGTTCACGCTGAACCCAATCCAACCTGGATTTTTCGCGATACTGTTATGCGAAGTCTAAAAATTCTCAGTGAGTATGATCTGACTTTTGATGTTGTGGCGGTTTTGCCGGAACATCTAATGGCCATCTCTGTTTTAAGTGAGAAAATTCCGGAACTGAATATAGTGATTGATCATCTCGGCTCACCACCTGTGTCAACCGGTGAGTTTGATCGCTGGGCAGAGTATATCAGTATGGTGGCTGAGAATCCCAGAGTCTATACGAAGATTTCAGCACTGGGAACGCTTTCCGGTAATCCGAACTACTGGTCAGAAGATGATGTAAAGACATTTGTTAATACTGCCATTGAGAAGTTTGGAGTCAGTAGAGTTATGGCAGGTAGTGACTGGCCTATCTGCAACCTTGCCGGTGGATATATCAAAACCTGGAAAGTTTACCGCTCTTTATTAAAAGAACTGTCTCAAATTGAACAGACGATGCTAACTGAATTAAATGCCAGACGATTTTACAAGCTCAATAATAAAGTAGCTGTCTGAATCATACTTTTATTCCCTTTACTTACTATCGACATCTGTTCATGATTGTCCTCTGCCCAACCAGGATTTCTGTGAGATGTTTGTATGATAAAGGATAGTAGAATGGAATCGCTTTTTCATGAAGATTGCGATCCAGCTTTTGAGAAAATATTCAAAGAAAATGTAATATATAAAGTATTTAATGTCGGTGATATATTAGCCTCTGAGTCAGACAGTTGTAATTATTTGCCAATAGTGATTGATGGGGGAGTTCGCGTTTATAAAACAAGCGACAGCGGCAGGGAATTAACTCTGTACAGGATAGAGCCCGGTGAAAGTTGTATTTTAACCACTTTTTGTATAATGAACGATGATGGTTTTCCTGCTATTGCCAGAGTAGAAGAGATGACTGAGTTGTACCTGGTTCCATCCAATCTTGTTCGCGACTGGATGGATCGATATAAGGGATGGAGATCCTACATATTCTCTGTCTTATCCAGAAGACTTGAGACTACTCTTCTCACATTGACTGAACTTGCCTTTAAGAGAGTTGATCTTCGCCTACTCGAATATCTTATTAATAAACATGAAACCAAAGGTGTTCGTTTTGAGACTACTCATCAACAGATGGCATCCGATCTCGGTACAGCAAGGGAAGTTATAAGCAGATTACTCAAAGAGCTTGAGAAACAGGGTATTGTCCGTATATTTCGCGGAGAAATTGAAATTCAAAATAAAGAAGCCATTCTGAAAAAAATCTCAATTATTAACAGAGCTCTGTGACCAACTCACTTTACATTTCGTCCGGATAGGTTACTCTAATGTATATCATTCAAGTAAGGATCATCTCAATGAATGATCCTTAACAAATCAGAATGAAAAGGATAGAATTATGAAAGCAAATGTTGGAACAATTGATCGCGTATTAAGAGTAGTCCTTGGAGTTGGAATTATCGCTGCCGGATATGTTTATGGATCGTGGCTTGGAGCAATTGGAGCTGTACCTCTTCTTACAGGTCTTCTGGGCTGGTGTCCTCTTTATTTACCATTGAAAATCAACACTGGAGCCTGAATCATTACCGGGATTCACAGAACGGTCCTATCTATTTTGAAAAGACCGTTCTGGCCCCAGCATACCTTTTTTTCCAGTAACTATTTTTCAGACTGGAATACCGGATTTTCTTACCGGATGAGGGTGCATGGATAAATTTCCCTTCTCCTGTATAGATGCCAACATGGCTGATTTTTTCCCCATCAATCTTAAAAAAAACAAGATCTCCTGGATCTGGTTTTTCTACTCCCGGCAGTAAATTATACTGATCCAGAGAACGACGTGGAAGTGTTACCCCGATCTTTCTATAAATATGCGATGTGAACCCGGAACAATCAAATCCTGATCCGGATGTTCCTCCATAGAGGTAAGGAGTATTAAAATACTCTCTTGCATAAGTTAATACAATATTACGATTTTCTTGAAACGAATTTTGTTCAGATGAAAGCGAAGATAGAAATATTCCGGACATAGACAATATTGCAAAAATTGAATAGGTAAGAATCAAGCTTATTGAAATAGGAGAATTTCGAGTGTGTAATATTCTCATTCCTTCAATTTATTTATATTCCGACATTCGGCAAATAAAATTCATTTTTTATTGAATCAATTTTTGTTAATATTTATCGGAAAGACAACGGCAATGAAATGTCAGACATAATTACAACAATGTATATGAATAAATTCAATTTATAATGCTTGCGAATTGTGGTAACTGAATTTTCATATACTTATGCGAGAAAAACAGTGTCTTCCAGAATCCTATAGAAGGGCAAGAATAGTTGCTACAATTGGACCGGCCAGCAAAGATCCTGAAATTATTAAAAGTCTGATTTCTGCCGGTGTAAATTGTTTTCGCATCAACTTTTCCCATGGTAACGGGAAGAGTCTACAGCCGTATATTGATAGTATAAGAACCGCTGAAGAAGAGTCCGGAGTCCCCGTTGCCATTCTTGCCGATATCCAGGGTCCCAAAATTAGAGTGGGGAAGCTACCGGACGAAGGAGTTCTCCTTACTCCCGGTGAAAATATTATTTTTACAGTGGATTCCGCTCATGAAAATAATTTTGAGAAAAAGATATTTACTCCCTATCATCAGTTGATTCAGGACCTTCAGCCAGGTTCGCGAATTCTTCTTGCTGATGGTACGATAGAGTTAAGGGTTGAGGACGTAAAAGAAAAAGATGTAATATGTCATGTAATTATTGGAGGTCGTCTCTATTCCAATAAGGGAATCAATTTGCCCGATACAAGACTTTCTGTTGAGACTCTTACCGCTAAAGACAGGGAGGATCTTCAATTTGTATCTGTATCTGATATCGATCTGGTTGCAATATCATTTGTTCGAACTGCATATGATATAGTAAGGGCCAGAACGCTTCTTGGAGATGGCTCGATACCTGTAATAGCTAAATTGGAAAGGCCGGAAGCATTGGAAAATCTGGAAGAGATACTTGAGGTTTCAGATGGCGTTATGGTGGCGAGAGGAGACCTGGGAGTTGAAGTCGAATTTTACAGAGTTCCACTGCTGCAAAAGAGAATTCTTCAAAGAGCTTCGCACAGAGGAAAATGGGCCATTGTTGCAACTCAAATGCTGGGATCAATGGTTCGAAATAGCAGGCCGTCGCGTGCTGAAGTAACCGATGTGGCAAATGCAGTCATGGAAGGAGCAGATGCCGTTATGTTGTCCGAGGAAACGGCCACCGGTGATTATCCTGTAGAATCGGTTGACGCAATGGCGCGAATTGCTACCGATGCAGCCTGTTATCGCGATAACACTCTTAATGGTTTTGAGAAAGATATTGTCTCCTTTTCTGCGGCAGCAGCAGGTGCTGCAGTGAGTGCTGCTGAAAGTCTGAATGCTGTGGCAATTGTAGCTCTGGCGGGATCAGGAACTACGGCGTTGTTATTGTCCAAGTGGAGACCTGAAATTCCGATTCTTGCTCTCTCTTCAAGTAAGAGTACACTGCGCAGGCTCGGAATCTTAAGAGGTGTTATTCCGGTCAAAATAAATGGAAAGCCAGATATGGAAGCGCAGCTAAAAATTGTTGATGATAAGCTTGTGGAAATGCAGTTTGCCAGGCAGGGAGATCGTGTAATTGTAACCGCCGCTATTCCGCTTGGTGAAAAAAAAGAGACGAATACAATTCGATTTCATACAGTTCGACAGGCCGGAAATCGTTGAGTAAATAATGTATATTCAGTCAACCGGGAAATTGAATTATGACACTGATCTATCGTTACTTGAAATATAAATTGTTTCAGGCGTATCTACTCCGGAAATATTTATAATATAAGTCCGGAAATGCTGATTTGTGATCATTTACTCTATTTTTTATTCGATTTATCAATTTCCGATTTCAGACGTTTATAAGGATCCTGAGACTTACCATCGAAATTCTTACTGGATGAGTTATCAAAACTTGCTATGCATTTCTGAATAAATTTTGCACGTTCATTCAAGACACTTCCTTCCGGTTCGTTTTGAAAAATTACTTCAAGCATTTTGTAAATTTTTATAACGTATGATCGCCAGTTTTGATTTAATGGAAATAAAACTATTTTATCTGCATTTGTACCGCGCTTTTTATCCATTGAAAGCAATTGATAACGTTCAGAGTCTAAAATGTTATGAATTTTTTCTGGCAATAAATCTGTTATGGAGTCTTCGATGTCAGCCAGTGTGGGGATTGTATTTTGATAAAAGTAAAAATTTTCAATAGATTCTTTAACGCGATCCGACAAAATATTCTCGTGAATTTTTTGCTTTCTTTCTTTTTTTTCCTCCTTTATTTCTTTTTCTATATATTCTTTTTTTCTTTCGTTTACAGAATGGAGACTATCCTGTTCCATCAAAATTCCGGTTCTGGCCTTATTTACAGCAAGTATTTTTACAAATGGGATAAAGGCGAAAATTTGATAATACCATGGACTGTAAGATTTATATGCCTTCCACTGAAGTTTTTCCCAGTCATTCTTAAATGATTGTTTCATCAATAAAGGTTTTATTATATTGCTATTGTTTTCAATTATACGAATGACTGCACAGTATTTCCAGGATTGAAGAGATCTACCTGCACTGAGATTTTTTACTATTTTTGAAATTAATTCCGGAGACGCCGGTATATAATAAAAATTAGTAATTTCGGATGTTTCCCACTTTCCTTTCAATATCTCGCTATCATCGTCGATTTTTGAGATCAGGGGATGAGGAATGCGTAAATATTCACTCAAAGAAATAAATTTTGCTCCACCCCCGCTTGTTGATTCAATAATAATCGATTCTTTGAATCGATTTACTCCTTCGTTAAATTCATTCTTTTTTCTTTCTATTAACGAGTTTTCTACATGTGAACCAATGGCGATAATAGTTTCAACGGAATACTGGCCTGGATACCATCGTGAACCTTCCTTAAACAATAAACGTGAATTATCTTTTATAACACGAGCTTTTTCTACAGCAAATCGGGATGTATCCATTGATATTTCATCAAGCCGATACTCGGCTTCTTCTATATCAATTTTCGTTATTTTACTTTTTAAATTATTAATTCCGGAGTACATTGGAATTACTTTAGTATGTAACAATTCTAGAGCTGCTTCATATCTTTTTAAGATTTCGATATCATTCTTTACAGGAATGTAACCAAATTCTGGAACTTCCAATACTATACCTTTTGTTGTCACTTCACGCTTAAGATCGGACAGTATATGCGCCATCATTTCCGGATGAGGCGATACTTCCAGAAGTGCTGGTTTCATACATTGAAAAGGATGAAACAATGTTCCAGAATTACTGATGAAATCCGGTTTTTCATGTTCATTGCACTCTGATTCGTATTCCGATTTTAAGCCTGGCTCGTCAAGATCGGAGAGGTTTTTGATGCTGGATTCGATTGATTTAATAGAGTAAGATATAACAGTATTATATATCTCTTCAAGGGGAGATTTGGAATCGGCCTCATGATGAGCCAGAAAGACCGGAACCATTTCAATTTTTTTTATTGCAATGTTATACTGGAGAAGCGCAAGCTCTGTTACCATCTTATTTTTAGTAAGATAACGTAGCGCATGTATAACATGTTCTTTCTCCAGGAAGTCACTGCCATCAATTGGAGAATTGATTGTAAAAAGTTTTCCATTTTCAACAGCAGAGTGAGTAGATCGCAAACGAATAGTGCGGTAAACATAGTGTATTGCACGATCAGTTAAATTAATAGCATTGGCTACACCCTCTTGTTCCGTCTGGATGACAAGAAAAGGTTTACCTGTCGGCTGCTTGGACTTTTGCCCTGAACTCTTCATTTTACCGATCCTGGTATGTTCTGCAGACGAAAAAATTGATGAATATCAACCGGATAAAATTAGAACAAGACGTACAATATTACCTGTAAGAAGCACAAAACCAACCAGAAGCCAGATCAGTTTAAATCGGATAAACATGTGTCTTTTGCTTTCTCTAATGAATAAATCTGGTTTTAGTGCCGCGGCAATCAAAAAAACTGAAAGTAATATTGGAATAATAGAAAATAATAGAAAATGTCCGAAAGTCCCGTCTACCATACCCGATAGTCCTATCATGGTTCACTATGGCAACACCTTTTCAATTCGAACAAATATTGCCATAGTGAGCAATAATCCTAAGCTAAAGACTGTTTTTTTAAATAATTTCCGAGGTTTTTATCTTGTATTCCAATATGATGAACAAACCACTCACCCATACTATTCTGGAGTTCCAGAACCATTGTGGATGTTATCCCCTCTGTTTCCAGAATTGAATTCATCCTTTTAAGTTCGGCTATAAATGACTGATGTTCATTTTCATGCTCATCACGGTTTGGATATCCATGAGTACTCATGAATCTTCCCTGAAGGTTTAAGTGATCATCTGTATATTTTTTAAGGAAATCCAGTAGGTGTTCAACATGTTCTTTGCCTTTGCCTTCCACATTCGCAGCAAGGAACTCATTCAGTTTCTGATGAAATGATTTATTTAGATCATCAATCTGTGATATTCCCGAATTATGGCCATTAGTCCATTCAAGCATAGTATTCAACTCCCCGGATTTATTTTGCTGAGTTGATAGAATCAAAAGTACTCAAATTAATTACAATAAAATATTATCAAATTTTCAATAAGAAAGGTTGTTTTTTATGAGAAATACGTTGAATAGCCGATCAAACGTTAAATCCACATAAAATTAAAAGATTGAATTTTTAATTCTGACCGGTTGTTATCTGTGTAACACGGTCTTTTTGTCATGAAGGAAAACTTGATAAATAATCCCATCGTTCTAGTTTTTCTTCCAGTATGCTTTCAATTTCTGAGTGTCGGGCGCCCCACTGTTCGAGTTTCTTATAATCTGAGTCTCCGGAATTCATGTTTGATTCAAGGTCAGCCATTTCTTGTTCAAGTTTTTGAATTTCAGCTTCAATCGTTTGGAGCTCTTTCGCCTCTTTGTATGATAGTTTCGTTTTTTCTTTACTACGAATTTCTTTTTCTTTTTGACCCGGGGAGTTTTTTTTCTTTTCTATATTCTGATTTTCCTGAAACTCAAGAAATTCGCTGCAATTTCCTGGAAATTTAATGATTTCGCCGTTTGGCTGAAATGCAAACTGCATTCCTGTTATACGGTCCAGGAAAAATCGGTCATGCGAAACTGTCACAATAACACCACCGAATGATTCAAGAAAACTCTCGAGCAGGCCAAGGGTTACAGCGTCCAGGTCGTTAGTAGGTTCATCAAGTAATAAGAAATTGGGATTTCGCAACAATGTTCCAGCGAGATACAATCTGCGTTTTTCACCGCCGGAGAGTTTGTTTATATGAGTATACTGAACAGATGGTGGAAACTGAAAGTATTCCAGTAGATCCCCTGCTGTGATCTTACTTCCATCTGGAGAAATAAGTAATTCGCCGAATTCATTTTTTACATATTCAATAATGCGATAATCACCTGTCAGGTCTTTCGTTGTCTGGTCAAAATAACCAATGTGCGTATTAACTCCTCTATCAACATTTCCTTCGCGTGGCTGTATATTTCCGGCGATGATTTCCATAAGGGTTGTCTTTCCGCATCCGTTTGGACCGATAATGCCAATTTTTTCTCCGGCTCTAAAAGTATGGCTGAAATTATTAAATAAAGTATTCGTATCGTACCCGTATGAAACTGATTCCAGTTCCAGGATTTTTTTTCCCTGTCTTCGTCCGGAAACAGAAAACTCCATATTGTTTTCTTTTACTTTTGTGCGAGATACAGTATCAACAGCATCTTCAAATCTATCTATTCTGGCTTTCTGTTTTGTCCCTCTGGCCTGCGGTTGTCTGCGAATCCAATCGAGTTCACTCTTCACATATTTTTTAAGATTTTCGCGTGCTTTTTTATTCGCTTCCTGTTGAGCTGCTTTTTTTTCCAGATACTCTGAATAGAAACCCTGGTGAATGAATATCTGTCCGGCATCAATCTCCATGATTTTATCTGCAACGTTTTCCATAAAATAACGATCATGAGTGACCATCAATATGCTTTGCGAAGACCTGGATAAAATGCGTTCCAGTTTGCGAATTCCAGGAAGATCCAGGTGGTTTGTCGGTTCATCCAGTAAGACCAGATCATAGTCTGATAACAGAAGTCGTACAATTGATGCTTTTCTCTTCAATCCTCCGGATAGCTCTTTCATATAAGCATCCAGGTCCGGAATGTCAAGAGCGGCGCTGAAGGAGCGCATATCGCTTTCCAGTTTCCAGCCTTCTTCCCTGTTCATCAAGTCTGTTACTTTATCAAGGGAATCCTGGTTTTCGGGAGATGGATTGCTTCGTATTGCTTCTGTTAAAGAAAGATACTTTCTGACCAGGTTGAGTTTATCACCTTCTCCGTTGAGGATATGATCCTTAACAGTATGATCCGGATTGAAGGAAGGGTCCTGCTCCAGGTAGCCAATTCTCAAGCCCGTTTTTTTTACAACCTTTCCCGAATCAAGCTCATCCAGCCCCATAATTGTACGAAGAAGTGTTGTTTTTCCTGACCCATTCGTACCTATCAGAGCAATTCGATCACCTTCCTCTATACCAAAAGATGCGTTAGAAAAAAGAACCTTGTCTCCTATTTTTCTGGTAATACTGTCAACAGATAATAAATTCATAAAAAACCAATCCGGAGAAGGACGCCTAATATACAGTTAAATTGTTTAATAATGGAACCGTATTTTTCAGGAGAGTAACAGAATTACAGGTACACCCATGTAATATTAAGCCTTCTTACCGTATTTAAGAGTGTATTGAAAGTGAGTCAATTCGCATTCCTATCATTATCATCACTCTCAGTCATGATTTTGTCTGAGAATTTCATCAAGTTGCATTGTTAAAAATCCCTTATCCTGAAGTTCGGACCCGGTTGCACTGGCAATGGCTTCAATGGATTGTTCAAAAATAGGGATAATTTCGAGAATCTCTTCTGATGTTTCCGCCGCATTTTCAGGGATACCACAATCAGATGGATCGGACAGAGAGTGCCGCATGCGACAGATCAGTGGTCGGGCTTCGTATATTGTGCAAACGTTGTTAATTTGAAAAGGACAGGAGATTGACTCTTCAAACCAGAGTGAGTCAAGGTTTTCTTCATCAGTCCAGAAATCCAGAAATCCTTCCAGCAAGATAGCATGTTCAGTAATTTTCTTGACTGGTTCGGAATCCAGCATATTGTTTTTTATCAGAAACTCTGCAATTGTAACTGATTCGAGTCTGCTTACGATTATGAGCCTGTTACAACAAATATCACATCCAACATGACAGGACAATGCGTGTGATGCCTGTTCCATTATTGCATCAGCCGGCTGATAAACTCCATGGTAAATTCTATCCATGGGAGTCTGGAATTTTGAGATGGATTCCTCGACAAGATTCATTAGTGACTGGGCTGGATCATCCATAGTACCATTTTCAAATTTTAACATATTTTTCAAAGAAAAAAACAATTGTTGATTACAGGGTTGAATAATATGAGTCTAATCGTGTAACGCATTTATGGTCATTTTATATGAGAAACGGAGGGAAAATATGATTTATTCAAAAAGCGGCCTATTAATCAATGCAGCGTTAATTTTTTCACTATTGCTATCATTTGGATATCAACCAGTATATGCGCAAAATTCTTGTAATTTTGTCCTTGTTGAACAGCCAAACAATCCAGCAATGCCATATAAAATTACTAAAAAAGAGCGGTTTATAGCATTTCTGACCATTCAGGATAAAGGTAAATTGAAGGTGATTTCCATTGGTGGAAACTACTATACCTATAATCCTCAGAGTAAGACTTTCAAGCATGCCGAAAAGATGTTGCCGCAAAAGCCGGAAAATCTCAATAAAGCTGTAAAAACGGCATTTGAAGCCTGGTCGCAGGATCACTGTCAATACGGAGACTGAAAAGTCGTCTCTACCAGCAATTTTTCCGCTTTCTCTTCCCGGAACAGACAGAGATGATTCATTAAAGTATCGATTCGCTCATAGTTGTTCCGGGAATTGAATTCACATGCTATCCAGTTTTGTTCTGTATCTCTACCGTTATTTACTTCGACTCCGGAGTAAGGTTCTATCGAGGTATCATAACACACACTGCCGAAAACCAGTCGGTATTTGTTTAAATCATCCAGCCTGACAAGCTTGCCATCCGGGATACCGGGGCCGAGTAGAATGATGCCCGCTTTTTTTAATTCCCGGAGGGAAACGGGGATTGCGTATAAATGGAAGAAACCATCATCTAAAGCCAGGTAGTATTCACGTGACATTTTACTCCTCCCGGTTCAATATCATATACAGTGTAAGATATCCCTGTGACATTATGAAATGATTTTTGAAAACAAAATTTATTATTCATAATTTGACCTGTTGATCTGAATAAATATTGCTTGAGTATCCTGTTGATTTTCAGAATCCTGAGGTTATACAGCACAACCTGTGGAACTTAATTGTATCAGGCTGCATGCAAACATCCTAAAATAAAATAAAATAAAATAAAATATTCAATGATTTGTTAATGTTTCTGACAGATAGAGGTTCTATCTTATATTGAGCGAAGTGTTTCCAACTTCTCATAACTCGGGTAATCAAATGAAGGTAATTGAAAAAATTAACGGGTGGTCCGTGGGAAATGAGTGTGGTCAATATTATGTGATTCGTGACAATGAGAAGATTGGACCTTTTTCCAGTCTGAATGATGCCTGTGAGTTTGCTCGTAGTAGATCCTGAGAACACTGTTCTACAATGCTTGCCGGGAGACAGGCATCATTTATGAGAGTTCGAACAATCTTTCCTGCAAAGGAGAAATTTTAACGAAATGGTTGATTCGTTCCTGGCTCCAGACATTAACCTGCCGGAGGCGTGCGAATGTCTGTTATATTTTTTCCAGTTTATTAGTCGAAAATCTTTCTATTCTGCGAACTACAAATCAAAATTTACCCGGAATGCTGCATTCGCTCCTGGAGGTATTTCGTCAATATGGGAAAAGCTAATATGTTCGTAGTCACCCACCGCATTCTTAACAGACTCTGTTACGAGGATTTCCCAGGCTTTTGCTGTATCTTCACCCAGTTTACTGGCTGCATTTACTTCTGCACCAAAAACATCAGAATCGTTGATCGATCATTTCACGATCTGCAGCGGGTTTCAACCTCTCTTCAATGAGTTTTTCCAGTCGTTTTTCGGACGCGGTTATGAATATGGATCTTTTTGTGGGCATTGGAATCTCCTTCAATGAGGCTGCCTGAAGAATGGCAGTTTCAGTTCAAAATTATTGGAAACATACTTACTCTTCAGGTTTGAAGTGAAAAATAATACCGGTCCAAAACTGGCGTCAAGAAGTTAAGAGCAATTTAGATAATCCAGAATGTTCTGGATTATTCTCCGGGCAAAAAAAAGGACCGTCACCTGGACGGTCCTGAAGCAGTTCAAAGTTTCTTCTGGCCAACATTTACCAAATTAAGAACCGGGAATTGTGAAATTGGCCGATTTCACTACTTTGTAGTCTGGATTATCCTTTCGTGTTACAGTGAATTCAATGGAATACTTGCGTTTTACTCCATCCATTACCGCAGGTGTAGCACTTATAACCAGACGATTTTTACTGAGTCCACCAGCATCTACATCCATGATGTGATTGCCTTCTATTTTTAACTCATTCAAAACATCTTCCTTAACACTCTGCACTGAAAGCTGAAATTGAGCTTTCTCTTCCGTGAGATTTCCTACATCCAGTTTATAGTAATTCTGAACGGAACCATCCTGAAGCTGAACTGCAGCCAGGGATGGATCTGGAATTACCCAGAGATGAACTGGAATTCGATTCACAAGTAAAAATGAAAGAGCTGTTATTACAGCTGTAAACATAGTTATATATACAATTGTTCGAGGCCGAAAGAACCGGGTTTTTTCTCTTTTTATGAAATAGTTCATAGAACTATAGTTTACAAGAGAGGCCTTGTCAAAGCGAGCCATCTCACGGGTGCAGGCATCTATACAGTGGCCGCAGTTAATACAGGCAACCTGAAGTCCTTCCCGTATATCAATACCTGTAGGACATACCTGGACACACATCTGACATGACGTACAATCGCCCTGTTCTGAAGCTTCCTCGTTATGCTCATCATGATCGGCGCTGCGTCTCGGTTCTCCTCTATAGGAGTCATAGGCAACCACAATGGAATCTTGATCGAGCATTGCCGACTGAAATCGAGCATAGGGACAGAGAAAAACACACAACTGTTCCCGAAAAAATGCAATATCAGCAAAAAGCAATATTGCTGATACGGTCAGGAAGTAAGGCCATGTTAATTCTGCAAATATCCCGGTACCTTGCTCCAGAATAGTGGAGATCATATCTCTTGCCGGAACAAAATATGCGACAAAGTGAAATGAAATTATAAAGGAGACAAGAATCCACACACTGTACACTATTAGTTTATGGTGGATCTTTTCTGACCTTTTTCCATAGCGTGAAGGGAGAAGCAATCGACCTATTGTGTCAAAAAGTTCCACATACACAGTCTGAGGACAGGCCCATCCACACCAAATTCTTCCGTAAAGAGCGGTGAACAGAAATAGAGAAAGACCGGAGGCTAATAGAAGGAGCATCAGGAAGTAGAACTCCTGAGGCCAAATCACAACACCCGGGAAATAGAACTTTCTATGAGCTATATCAAGAAGGATAGCGGGACGATCTCCCCACTGTAGCCACGGAATACCAAAGTAGACAGCCAGCAGAATATATCTGACAACCTCTCTCCATTTGAGTATTTTACCTGTTACATGTCTGGCAACGATCAAAGTAAATACCTCCAGTATCTACAGAAAGTCGGATAAGAATTGGAAGCCGGCTTTTTGCGCTATATATTATCATAAGACCCCGTTTGTAAGAAAAGGATACACAAAAAAAAACAAACATGAGATTGCTCATATCTCCAGAAAACACTAAATAATTATATATACATTATAAAGAAATTCAAATGATCTATATCATGTGCTCTGTTAAACATCTATGTACTGCTACAAACATAATCATTTGAAGTAAACCATACTTTATATTTAATGAAAATAACGACAGAATGGCTCTGGCAACAATATTAAATTAGTAAATATGTGGAGACGTTGCTTCCTGAATATTTCTCAGTACAGTAGAATTCTTTTGATTAAAACTATAGCAAGAATTCAGATGCTGGATAATTATTTTGAACAGTTAACCATGCAAGGAAATTGTTATCCTGTTGCAATAAAGCCGTATCTTATAAATCGCGAATTCGTTCAGTTCCAAGCGTGACTCGTTCTGCATGATTGTGACTGTCCATCCATTTTATCAATTTAATCTTTCCTTTTGAAATTTCAATACCGGTTATACTGCCATCATGAAATGAACAACATCCTGTATTGAAATAACAAGAGTTTGTCTTTTTTTGATGGAACTCATATCCCATATCGGTCTTTAAGTATTCCAATTGTGCGTTCATTCTTGCGGCCAGTTTTCGATTTCGTTTTGAGTCCATTGCTTTTAGAGCTGAAATGTTGTTCTGTAATCGATTCAGTGTATTATGAGGCATAAAAATAGGATGGTGAGTGTGACCCGCTAGAAACAGGATTCTTTCATTTAATTTATTACTGATTGTATCAGACCATTCAAACATGGTTTGTTCGTGTTTTTCCCTTAATGAATATTTTGTGGCGGGAGTTTGATACTTTTGCTTTAAAAGCCTGACTATTCCTTTCTGTAAATTTCGCAGCCAGAATCGACCAAACCAATCCAGAGTATCACTTAAAAATGTACCCTGGTGACCGTGTGTAATAAATACTGTTGCAAATTTGTTGCCATCATCATTACGCAGATTCAAACGAATTCCTTCTCGTATGTTTATACCTGGAAAAATTTTTCCGGCATAGCGTTTTACGAATAATTTATTTTTCCAGAGGTTGTCATGGTTCCCGGAAATTTTTATGAATCTATTCATTTGATGAAATTTCTTTTCAAGTTCATATGTAAATGGATAAGAATTGATTACTTTTTTCGGGTGACATTCCCAGAATTCTTCTACATCACCTGCAAGGATAAGAGTAAAACCTCGTTCCAGATAGTAACCCAGGGCTGCATTATATACTTTTTCACTTCTTTGAAAGTAATCAGATACTCCACGATCACCCCTGTGATGATCTGAAAATACTATGATTTTTGCTTTTTTATTGCGGATTTCGAGCTGAGAACTTGAATAAAATGAATCCGTAAGCCTTTTAATGATATGGGACCTGCTGTTAAATATTTCCATTTCTACCTGTTTATATCGACTGAATGATTAATAATTGATTTACCTTTTTGTTACATAAATATTAGTAACTACTCACCACGTATTGTGTCATTGAGAAATTGGAGTCCCTTCCATTATCGGAGCAAGCGGACATCCCTGTCC
>JBNKQE010000016.1:0-26780 GCA_050295715.1 Leptospirales bacterium | reverse complement strand
GCCGGTTTATCAGCGGTGATCTGATCGGTGAACCGGCATTTTTGACGCAGAACATTGGATCGGAGCAAATCATTGAAGAGGGTTCGTTTTTTTCATTTTTTGGTATGGTCGTAAATGGTGATATTGATGATGCTGTTATAAACAATGCTTTAACAAGAAGCAAAGCCGATGGATTGATCATATTCCGAAAATCGTACAAAAAATCCGGACTCTGGCCAATCCTCTACAGCACGCACATAAAAATATATGCCAAACCGGTATTTTACAAGCAGGTCTCCCGGGAAGTTGCAGAAGCTTATCCCAATGCTGAGAAGTCGCGTATAGGGGATGCATATTCTGAAAAGCTAAATGAAATTCAGAATCTTTGGCGAATCTACTATAACTTGAAAGCGGATCATTTTGGAATGAATACACTTCCCGAAGGGGCGAGAAGACGATTGGGTTTTCTTGATTGGATGCTGTCTCCATTTGACGATATCATCTCGATATTCACTGACTGATTTAGAGAACAATATTCGGGGAGTTCTCAATACTATGGAGTATTGAGAACTCCCTTTTTGAGTTTTCCCGGATTCGCAAAATTATATCTGACTGCTTGATTTCTTTATTGATTTGCACTAACTTTATTAATAATAATGTTGCTTGACAGTTGAGTTAAGAGTCCTACTGTTAAAAATAGGAGTTACAGCTAATGTTTTTAAGGAAATTTACCTCTATACTACTTTCGTTACTCAGTCTTATAATTATTGTTCAATGTAAAAGTCTACCGCCCGTACCGCCAGCAGGAGTTGATAGTTCCGCAGCTGCATATGTAGGAGAGCTGAATACAGCACTCGGTACACCAACAGCAACGATGATCCTTCTTGCTCCCGTTGAAAAAGGAGTAATTCAGGTTGAGAACTTCATCCCTTCCACTTATAATTCGGGAGATGAAGTTTACTGGTTGAATATTCCTGATGGTGAGTATGCCGTTATTGCCCTTGGATTTAATCGAAACAATCAGCAAGGACCTGGCCCGATAAACAGCATGGAATCTCTGGAAAGATCTGTTGATAAAATGGCCAGCGAAAGAAATATGTCTGAATTCGAAAAGCAAGTGGGTAAAAAAAACTGGCACCTTGTTCCCGAAAAAATTGCCACAAAGGGCACAATTACTGTTGAGACAGGAAAGCTTGTCATTGGTGGAAAAGTTACTCTGGAAACGCTTGGGATGTCTGAAAACGCAGATCAGCCGGATAACTTGCAGTCTCTCGTTAAAGATACAATTTTTCCAGGTCTAAACTACCACAGGTTCTTTCTGGTAGCAGCACATGAAGGATCGGTCGATAAGAATGAAGAAACTATACAGAGTATTCTTTCTGAAGTAAAAGAAGATTTTACTGAGACTGAATGGCACTCTTATGCGGATTAATTTTTAATAGAAATGATAAGAAAAAACCTTCGGTAGTGTTTCTGCCGGAGGTTTTTTCTGATACCAGTGATTCATAATTTTCCTCCTGTTTCACTAATTTCTCCATTATTGATTCTGTCAAGTTTCATGGATGAGCGTGTCTCAATGTAATTTTGAAACCCTCTGCAATAATCCATTCATTGAATAAAGCCGTTTTATAAAGTATGAATATCAGCAAGTATCAGGTTATACTTTGACGTTGTAATTAAATATATAAAAGTAAAACAATTATCCCCTGTAACGCATTGAGTAAACCTTGACAGTAGGCTAATGAATATTCAGTGATTTTTCAAGGTTGTTTAATGTAATTATAGTTTTTGATAGTGTTTCGGACTTTGTATCCATTTTCTGGAAAATTATTTTTAGCTGTTGTTCATAGAGATCCATGATATTCGTATATTTCAATTTTCCCTCTTTCGTTAGATTAACCAGTTTCGCTCTTATATGCGCCGGGTTGTCGATTAAGTGGAGATAACCCGAGTCAACAAGCAAATCGACAATTCTCTGTACGCTCTGGCGTGTCAATCCCATGGATCTTGATATGTCTGATACAGTGGCTGGTTTTTCACGCAGAGCGCCCATTACCTGCCACCTGGCTGAAGTAAGGTTAAATGACGAAGTAAGCTCGTCACCCCATTTTAGCAGAGTTCCGTTTAATCTGAATACTGTCAAAATAACCTCGGTTAATAATTCCTCTTCTGCCATAAAAATCCTCCCGTTACATTATATAGTTTCATGAATCGATTGTTTGGTGTTACAGGCAACGCAATTTCACTTGACAGTAAGTTGCCATAATGACAGTATACTGTCAAGATAGGTGTTCCGATGACGGTGAGGAAAGATAGTTATTATACGTAATAAAAGCAGAGTGCTCTTTACAATTAGAATAAATCAGAATCATTCTGATGAAAGATTCGGGAATTATTGAATAAAACTATTTTAATTCAGGAGAAACATACATGAAAAAAAATATCCATAGGTTCGCGGGGACAGTGGCTCTTTTAATAATTGTCAGTTTCTGGTCCTCCACTGTTATCGCAGAATTGCTGCTTGATTTTCAGAGTGTCACTTCTGTCAAACAGGCAATTGTTTATGGGCTATTTCTCCTGGTTCCAGCCATGGCGGTAACAGGATCTTCCGGATTTGCTATGGGCAAATCTGTATCCAGCAGTATAATCCTTAAAAAGAAGAGACGCATGGCAATTATTGGTTTTAACGGATTGATTTTCATGATACCGATGGCCCTGTATCTTAATTTCAAGGCAGAACGTAACGAGTTTGATACAATATTTTTCGTGGTTCAAGCATTAGAGCTTATAATCGGTGTTGTTCAGATATCACTGCTGAGTCGGAATTTCCGGGATGGACTGAAGATTAAAGAGATTACGTAAATCGGTAAAGCGTTACCAGGAATAAGATCGTATATTAACTGAATTAAATAGAGAGAATGGCAAAATAAAAAAACCGGAGTGATTACTCCGGTTCATGTTTATCGGTTACTTCGTAACTATATCGCTAAATCCAGATCAGCCGCACGTGACGCTCTCCCACAGGATAAAGGGGCCGCCGCTTCCGGCGTCCACGGACTCCTTGTGATACTTACCGCATCCACCGTATTTGTTCTGTGGGATATCCTCAGGATGGACCGTTCCGGTTTTTGCAATGATACGATCAAGAAGATCAAATACTGGATCGGATAGCTCGATATGACCTCCGCTCGGTCCCAGCAGGATCTTACCGGTGAGCCTGCCATCTTTGATTTCTTCGAGATATTCGGTACCGGCGGTGAGGCTCCCCCCTTTGGGGTCCTCCATTCCGCCATGGGCGTGCCTTGCCAGATATCCATCTCCGGTCATTTTGATAAGTTCATCCAGAGTCTTATCTCCTGGAGTAAAATAGGTATTTGTCTGACGTGTCATGAGAGGTCTGCGCCAGGATTCCCGCTTTCCATTGGCCGTACGCGGTGCGTTCAAACGTATGGAGGCGAAGAGATCTGTCATGGGCAGTGAGAGGTAACCCTTATCGAGAATGGACTGGGGTCTCGGGAACTGCCCTTCGTGATCGAAAAAGAGGCTTCCGTTTGTCCCATGGTCCTGGTCATCCATGGAGTAGACTCCGGCATAGTTTACGATGGATGCCTGGTCGTTACCAACCTTTACATGTTTTTCGCGAAGGCCGGGAGCGATACTTCTTCCTTTGGCGCAGGTATCACCCTCCTGTGTATGTCCGAATGCCTCGTGTGCGATAACACCGGTTACGTCTGGTCCGGTTATGACACGGTAGCGGCCTGGCTTAATTCGTTCTGCTCTATCGAGGATAAATGGTGTAAAGGCTGCGTCTTTGAGTTCCTCTTCTGAAGGTGAAAGCATCTCAGCTCCCCCCAGTCCCCCTTTGATTGTACGCCCCATGTTTCCTCTGGGTGAAATGCCCATGGCATAGAATAGTGGGATAGGGAGTGACTGAGAAATATTACGTGTACGATCGATAAAAACCTGCGTTTTTACAGTGACCCGGATCATAACCTTTACATCGGAAAGTTCTTCTCCTTCGTTTCGTTCCGCATAGGTTTCGCTGAGTTCCATGACTTTCTTGCGATATGTCTTAGCCTTGCGGCGAATTTCGTCGGCTCCCAGGGTATACGGATCTATCTCGCAGAGGGGAGAAAAATGAAGCGGTGTTCCTGCATCGTAATGTTCGGGAAAAGCTGATTGAATATCACCGGGCAGACCCTGTGCCACCTCATCTGCCAATGATACCGGTTCAAAGGTGCTACCTTCCCCTTCCGGTCTGGAATCGAGATAGGCTCGAAATTCGATTGCCATGGTTTTCAGAGATTCCGGATCCATATCGTTTGTAGATCTTTCGTAATGGATTTCATTTTGATAGGCACGAAATACGATTCCTCGGTCGGTGCTGGTTGTCATGTTTTCCATGCGCGAAGATACGACTGCTGTGGAACGCGTCTCTTCGAGCCATACAAAACAGTATCGTTTCTCTTCTGCCCCGTTTTCAATAATACGAAGAAGCTCGGGCATTAGATCCCGGATGGATTGTAAGTTTGAAGGAAATTCTGGTCTTTTTTTCATAATATAACTCCGTGTTTATTCTTAAGCGAATTCTTACTCACCGGCAATGCGAACGCCGGAACGAATCAGCATAAAGTCCGGTCCTCTGTAGCCGATGGCTGGATGCCAGGAGTCTGCCACCTGGTTTCGTGTGGTCAGCTTATTGCTGTATTTTGCTGAAGTGAAATTTTCGCGTATGCTTCCTGAAGCGACTCCGCCTTTGATCATTCCTTTGAACTGCCCTTTTTCGTAGAGTCTTCCCAGTTTGATCTCGCTGGACCAGGTGAGTGTTCGAGGGTTAATCAGTAACGAAGAGAATGTAAGAATTTCGATGCACCGATCCACGGATCCGATGAGCTCCTCTTTTGATGAGGAACCGGCGGGCAGTACGTAGTTTCCTGCAAGACCGTTGGGCTCTTTTGATAGATACTGCCCCATGCGATTTCCAATGATTTGCTTCAATACGATATTATTGGCGATAATATGTCCACCCCGGGCTTTCAGTCCCTCTGAAGTCCAGGCTGTTGTCAGACACATAGTAGGAATTGCTGGATCCAGGGTTACATCCAGAGCATCGCTTCCTGATAGCGCGTTCTCTTCTACAACCATCTCATTCTCTTTGAAGTGCGGTCCACGATTGTACTCCGCCTCTGCATCGAGCTGTCCCAGAAGTGCGTTAAGCATGGAAGATACAGGCTCTTCATTTATCAGGATAGTAGCGTTCTCATCCGTTGGGGGCAGAAATGTATCATCCAGACTGATTGTCTCAAGCTCCAGATCTTTCAAAAATCCTGCCAGATCCATCTCTTCGATACTCAGTCCCGTTTTGTAGCGGTGGACCTCCTGAGTGTTGGGGAGAGGAAGTTTTTCCATGGCCGCTTCGAAATATATATCTGTTGCTTTTTCCGGCATAACAACGCCTGTGGAAAGCTCAGTGCGTTTCTCATGGTAGTTAACAAATAGTTCGGCACTGTTGACCTGAACTCCCTGCAGGTTTTTGAGAGCCTCGTTTGCCTGATCACTGAGGATGTCAGATGCGAGCGCTGGATCTTTCTCTATCTGCGGATCATGCGATATGACATCCGGAAAACCACCTTCGGGAGGAGCCGGGAGATCCCATACAGGATTTTCAATATGACGTGCATTTTCCAGGGCTTCATTCACTTGATCTTCAAGGGATGCCAGCGGATCGATGCGAAGGCTGACCTGGCCCATTGTTTTTTCTGAATCATTGCGGGTGTAAACAGTAATTGTGTAGGAGTTCTCTGTTACTTCACGCTTTTGATGTGTAATAAGATTGCTCGTTCCATTTGTAATAAAGAGTGTCTGATGGGAGATGCTCTTTCTGGATGAAGCGCTCCACGCATAGAAATCCTTGTTTGCCGTCTGGCTCTTGTTCAATGCGTCCTTGAGATTTTGATAAAAAGAGATTGATGTAGTGGTCATTGAAGATAAGTAACAAAATGCGACAGCCGGGGTCAAGTCAATTGCCCGACGAATCCGGGCTGTTCAGAGAGATAAGGAGAATATTCCTCCATTTTTCCGATGCTTGTATTTCGGAGCCCTCCGCAGATGCAAGGTGTCTTAAAAATTCTTGCCTGGTCTCTGCAGGGCCGGCCACAATATTTTGAATGGACAGGTAAAATTCTGCTCTGGCGGGGGAGGCAGAGAGATTCATCCGTTCCAGAGTGCTTTGAAACATCTTAAAAAAAGAGGGCCCCAGTGCAAACTGTCGGATTTCAGCCCAATAGGAGTTAAGTGCCCGCCGGACAATTCCCATCTCAGCAGGGCGCAGGTAGTTCTCATTGACTCGCGCCCAGGGAGTGAGGAGCTGGAATACCCCTTTCAAGGACTCATGAGCAAGGACAACACCGGTCTCTGCCCGTGCGTGTGCAGTGGCTCTTACCGAGAGTATATTTCCCGTTTCCTCATCGATGACCGGTTCCACTCTGTTCCATACACGGCCCTCACTTTTTGTCGACTCCATCATCCGGTCCACATTGTCGGGCAATCGGATTCCCGACATCACCTCGCCGAACACCCTGTGGTGTGTCAGATGCCCATTCCAGTGAAACTCCCTGTAGAGATCGGGAAGTTTTTCACATATTCCCGTGAGCTCCCGGCCCATCATCTCAAAAAAGCCCTCCATGTAGAGAATGCCGAAACCCTGAACAAGCAAGTAGTAAATCTCGGATTTTATAATCGTATCCCGTATGTAATCCATATCGGGAGGTTGTTCTTCTTCGTATTCGTCGTTTTTGTCCGTATCAGTGTTTGAGGATGTTCCCGATATGTCATTCAGTTGTGAGTTCTTCTCGTTTCCGTATTTTGATCGGTTTTTGGCTCTTGATTTACTATCGGAAGTTTCGTAAGCGTTATCGTACTTGTTCAGGCTTCCTGAAAAGCTTTCGTCACGGGTATCGTATGGATTTTTCCAGGCTATATCCAGATTTTCTGACACGGTGTGGTAAAGGGGACCTGTGATCTCTTCCAGATAGCCTTTGATTAGAGACTGGATCTTCTTTTCATGACCCTTTTCGCACTCACGAATTTCTTGAAAGATAGATGATGATCGTATTCTTGTTTTATATGAAGTGGTCTTTTCTATGGATCTGTTCAGGTCGTCTACAGTTAGGATTTCGAGTTTTTCGAGAGGGGCGTGGCTGTTGCTAAAAGGGTCCGATCCAGTCAGCTCGCTTTTAAGCGGAGGCGAAAGCGTATGGAAATATTCGGACGGTAGAAGCCGTAGATAGTTTTTAGGATCGGTAACCGGACGCGGCTTTTCACCGGGACGAGGCGAAGGGCGTCCCGGTTTTTTTTCCGGAGCTGGATCTTTCCGGTTTGGTTGGGGAGAGGGAGCCGGTCCTGGAGCAGGCGAAGGTGCTGGTTTTGCAGGGGAGGGCGACGGATCAGCCGCGTTATAACCATGTTTATCGCTGCCGGACGCGTCCTTTCTTATTGTAGAAAGTCTGCGAATTAGATCTTTAAAACTCAAATGCATTCCCATTGTTCATAAATAACTGCTCCCCTTCAAAAATGCAAGCGGAACTCAAAAGGATAACTCTCCGGACGAGGCAGTTCATTCCATGTTCCATTTTTTTCCAAATAAAAGCAATATAATGTTACTTTTTTCACAAAGTAAACAGACAATTTTGTTCTGAGGAAATTTGCAATAAGATGCAGATAAGCAGTTTGTTACTCAAAAGCCAGGGCACGTCCTGCACCGCTCTTAAATATGATCATAATTCATAATGAGAAGAATTACTGAGCGGTTTCGGACCGGGCTCTCCGTCACGGGGCCCCGCTGTTTTGCAGCCCCCCCGGACCAGGGATCGAGGAGGCGAAGGAGGGGCCCAGCACCACTTTGTTGAAGTAAATTATTATTTATGAATAAATGAAAGTGGTGCTGGGAAGTCCCTCGACCGGAGAGCCCGACCTGTAGACGAACCGCCAGGGGCGTCGACAGGGGGGCCGCAAAACAGCACCCCTGTTACCATCGATCCCTCGTGCGAAAAAACTACTGTCAGGAGAATTGCAGTTTGACTGCTTTGTTCGAACGTTCCTTCTTTTCGGAAATTTTGCAATTTATGTCACTAAAAAATTTGAAAGAGTAATTCGATTTGTTTGTAAGACTTATCTTTTTATTCGTCCCATAATCAATTGAACGAAACAGGGGCAGGCAGAAATGAAATTGAGAATTATTGCTTTATTTGTTGCTTTTATGGGAGTCCTCTCGCCGCTTACGGCCAGCGAGTTTTTCTCTGATATGTCGGTAACCATCAAGGACCCGGTGCAGGGCGATGTCTATGCGGCAGCGAACAGTGTGCGAAATATAATCGCCCTTGGCGGTGATTTTACAGCATCCGGGAATTCTGTCAGCGTGGATGCTCCCGTGAAGGGTGATTTCAACGGCGCCGGTGCCAATGTGGCTGTAATCGCCCCCGTTGCTGACGATGTAAGAATTGCCGGTGGAAGTATAATTCTTTCCGGTAGTGTGGGAGGAGACGCCATCCTTGCTGGCGGCAATATCTCGATTCCTGCCTCCTCGAAAGTTGCCGGTGACCTTGTAGTTGCTGGCGGAACGCTGCAGCTGAGCGGCGATACATCTGGAAAAGCCTATATTGCCGGTGGACAGGTGAACATGACCGGAAAAATAGAAGGTCCCGTTCGTATTACCGGCGGCGCTGTGGATATTAACGGTGTTATTAACGGCGATGCTGAGATTCGCGCTGAAGATTCCCTGATTATCAATGACGGTGCAAAGTTCTACGGGAAGGTCCGATACTGGACCCCGGACGGAGAGGTCGATTTCAAAGACTCGGTTCAGTCCGGGCAGGCTGTATTTGATCCTGCTCTGGAGTTTGAGTATGCGAAACATGACTCAGACGATGGCGCCGCTGTCGGTTTTTTCAGTTTTATCCTGGTACTATCGGGAATCATCCTTTCGGGAGTTCTTGTATTTCTCTTTCCACATTTTTTCAATAATACCGGTGAGATCCTGGTGCGAAATCCTGTTATGGCCGTGGGTAGCGGGCTTCTCTACTATCTGCTCTCTCCCGCAGTGATTCTTGTTCTTTTCGTTATATTGATCGGGATTCCCATTGCCCTGTTTCTGGGGGCGCTCTATGGATTCTCCATTGCCTTTTCTATAGCGATAAGCTCTGTGGTATTCGCTTACGCCCTGAATTCGTATCTGAATAAAGGCTGGAGCGAAGCCATCGTCTTTGCCGTTGCAGCCGGATTTTTTATCTCTTTTACCGTTGTCGGAATCATACCGTTCGTCGGATTTATTGTCGCACTGATCGGATCGCTTGCAGGGATGGGGGCATTTGTGATGGGAGTCATTCATACATATCGCGGACAGCACCACGGAGCAAAGCCGCTCTAGGATTCGCATGGTAGTTTGAAGAGTTGCAGTGGCTCTAAAGGCTAAAGGGGCCATGTAAATTTGATGGGTGCTCCCGCCAATTTAACGGGAGTATCTGTTTTTGGATGTTTCCGAAAGAGAGATCTATCTCTTATCCAGTAGCAGTAGAAGAGTGTGATAAATCCAGCGAGCCTGCTCCAGTGCGATTGTCAGGTCCGTATACTCCTGTCTTGTATGTTCGTTAAAATTTCCACTTCCGAAATCAATTACCTTAATTTTGTGTTCTCTGTAAAAAGCAGTGGCATCGCCGCCAATGTAGCCGCCCTTCTCCCATTCAAGATAGGGCGAAGGAATTCCGGATACTTCTGCAGCCTCCAGGGCTGTAGCGAGTAGTGGATCATCTGCAAGCATATGATGCACAAGAAAATTTCTCTGCGAAATTGATTTTCCCGAAGGGACGTCCATGGAGAGAATCAGATCCAGGTTCTCTATGAAATTTCGGTTTATATTTTTCGCACCCCGTGATCCGGGCCCCCGGTGACTCTCTTCTCGCGCTGTAAAGAGCAATCGAACTCCGGAGCGCCTCCTGTTAACGATGAAATGAATTCCAAGAAGCATCATTACGGCAAGACCGATGCGATTATCTCCTCCGAGAATGGAAGCGTTTCTATTTACGATTCTATTGCCTGCAATGATGGGGCTCATCTTCTCTTTTTTCAGTGCGAAGGTATCCATATGAGCAGCAAGCGCTATGGATATTCCTTTTGTTTTCTGAGAATTTCCGAATAGAAGATTGCCTTCTCTATCACACTCCCATTGTGTCAGGCCGTGTTTTTCTCCATAGAGTATTAAAGAGTTTCGTATTTCTGCCTCCGCACCGGACGGCGATGAGATAAGCAGTAATTCATAAAAAAGATGTATGAGCTCTTTTGTAGTCTCTCGATCTATGAACTCTCGTGCAAGTAATTCGTTTTGTATTGGCCGGGAAACTCCTGACCAGGGATCGGTAAGACGTTCGTATTTCTTAAACGGAAATTCCATAATATAAAATCAATTTTCTGATAACTCTACATGCTTGAGCTAAAACTTTTCATTTCAATTTTTCTAACAATCCATCAGTTACATCATTTTTACAACTATTTGTAGAATATAGATTGGTTTCAGGGCAACCTGTTGTATTTGGATTTGAGTGTGCTGCAGGCAGTCGGTTACTGGCATGGGAAAAAAATTATGACAATGCTTGCTTGAATGCATGGAAGGCTTATCTGAAGCAGCCGGATAAAATTACGCGACTGCTTCTATGAAAATCAAAAGAGAGATGCTGCTCATGGATTCTATTATGATACAGGTTACAGTTTACCCTTTTTTGCGAATTTTGCTCGCATTCTCTCGTGCCAGGCCTTCTGCTCGGATTGGATTGTCGCCTCATCAATGTCTTCTCGATCTGTTACGGGAGTCCCGTTGATCAGGTGCTGCTCTACAATTTTCTCTACCTCATCGATTTTTATTCCGGAATACCAGTGTCCTTCGGGATAGACTACAGCAGCCGGTCCGAAGTTACAGATTCCCAGACAACTGCTTCCGCTAACAAGGATTTCCGATTCTTTGTTTCGATTGTATATCGCAGACTTAAAAGCTTCCATAATATCCTGACCGCTTTTCTCCGTGCAGTCGGGGATACCTTCGGGTTTCTTTGCGTTGCAAATAAAAATATGACGTTGAACGACACTCATTAAATTCCTCTTTATGCGGATGATAACGCATCCAATTTCTCAATCACATAATACGTAGTGAGTAGTTACAAATTATTAAGATAAAGATTCGGGACATTGCACAAACCAGATCTTATTTTACCATTGTGAATTCAAGAGACTTTTAACCGTTTTGAGATCTATTGCAGGAGTAACACTATTCTGCACCTTTTTCTGTAGATTTTCCGTAGTAATATAAAAGACTTACGGTGGAAACAAGGCAAAATGCCAGAATTCCCGACAGTCCCAGGCTTCCACTCAAAAGATCATTGGTTTTATCAATAAAAATGATGCTCAATCCGTAGGAGGCATTGAAGGTTCCATGTGTGATGGCCGGCGCAATTGTTGACTGTCCTTTCTCGCGAATTACCCAGAAAAAAGGTGACATAGCCATCGTGGCTGCAGTCATTACAAAGACCCCTGCTGTCGGATGATCGGGAAAATTATATCCCATCAGAATCACAGGCGCATGCCAGATTCCCCAGATCGCTCCAATTAGAAGGGAGCCTTTCAGTGCCCCCAGAGGTTTCAGTCTATCGTGTAAAAAACCTCTCCAGCCCAGCTCTTCGCCAAATCCGAAGAGGGCGTTGATTGTCAATCCGGCACCGAGAGCTTGCGCCAGGCTAATACCGATAGCGTTTACAGGATTCTCAAAGACTTTCTGAAACTCCTGGAGTTGTTCCTGCGTGAGTGACTTTGCCACTGTCTCCATCAGACCACTCTGTGTTGTAGTAAAATGAAAACCGGGAAATAGCAGGTTGATATACATGCTCGCCAGCGCTATAAATGGTATCGGGAGCCAGCCAGCAAGCCACCAGAGATTGGGTCGCCAGGTGGGGCCTGCAATTTCTCGCAGGGGAAGGTTGTATACGTACTTCTGCAGGATAAATGCTACAATGGCAGGAATAACCATGAAGAGAGAAGCTACAATTCCGAATATGACGCGATCTACAAGCCGGTAACCCAGCCCGTAATAGACTGCGATAATTCCCCAGTCCACAGCAAATGTAATGAGAAGAAATAGTCGAATTTCATTCCAGCGAATTGAATAGGACTTTGCCGGATTCATACTTGTAACTCCTGAAATGCCAATATGATAAGAATTGTCTGTCTGGAACAGTCACGGTCTGTTCCTTCTATTAGTAAAGATCCTGAAATTACTCAAAATCCCTGAATTACAAAAAGGATCAAAATATTACAGGTATTCGACGAAAGAAGGTTCACATTTCAATCAGATAAAGAACCAGACCGATACTGAATACGAGCACAGCAGCTTTAACAGCAATGAGAATGTATAGAAACTTTTTTGATGACATGTGAATCTCCTTTATTTAATAACATATTTTTTATGCACTCAATGTGGTGCAAGCATCTGTTTCAAAAATCCTCCGAAGTATACATGCATTCGCTCGGGGATGTACTTACATAAATAAGGATTATGGATCTTCCGGTTCCAATTTTATAATGATACTGGCTGTCATTTTCCTGTCTGTACCGGAGATATGGCTTACACGCCAGTATCCAACCTCCATTTCAAGATTATGCATGAGTGATTTAGAGGAAGTCTTTCCGCTTGCAAAGGCATCTGATAACTCTTTATAACGGAGGACAAAATCTCTGTGGGCTATTTTTGTGGTTCTCCCTGTCCTGATATTCATATTGATCCATCAACTCTTCTTCCAGACTGATATGTTCTTCTAAATAATTTCCAGGATACTCCAGAAATTTTATAATTTCTGTATTGTTGGATGTTGCTGTGAGAGTTCAGGCGGTTAAATAGCTCATGGTGCTGACTATCTATTGCTTTTATATTCTTATGCAGGTCTTCAGACAGGTAAAATTTTTGCATTGACGAAACCACCAGAGAAATAAAAATTCTCAGTCTAAATTCTCGGTTTCCCATCGTCTATTCTTCAAATGTCAATGACGACTCCGCAGACCGTTGTTCAAAACAAATTATAGTTAATGACTTTTTTTTGTAACGCTAATCTTGTGAACTCTTCATAAAGGGAAAGAGATTGGAGAGTGGCAACCTGCAGTTAAATCTTTGTGAAATGGCAATTTCCAGGCTGTTGACAGGGAGTATATGACAGGACATCGAGCTCCTTTGAACGAATACAGAGGAATCAGAGCTGTAAACCTCTGATTTATGTAAAAACGCAATCAATTTAGTGAGGAATAAAATGGTAGAACAACTGGATAAAGCAACATTCTTAGAAAAGATTTTTGACTACGAAAATAATAAAGAATGGAACTTCAATGGCGAACTCCCTGCAATTATAGACTTTTATGCAGACTGGTGCGGTCCATGTAAGATGGTAGAACCCGTGCTGGAAGAACTTGCCGGGGAATATGCTGGAAAAGTAAATTTTTACAGAATTGATACTGACGCAGAACAGGAACTTGCATCAATTTTTGGTGTACAGAGTATCCCGTCTCTACTTTTCGTTCCAAGCGACGAAAAACCGCAAATGGCTGTTGGAGCACTTCCAAAAGCTTCCATGGTTAAAGCAATTAGCGAAGTTCTTAAAGTTGGTGAATAACTTCGCCTATCCGGGTTTGACTATATGGCGAACCCGGATATCTTTTCGATAGCTATAACGTATTAAATATAAATTTATTTTATTTACGTATTTTTACGGTCCGCCATTCTATTGGTATCTATCCTTCTGGAGACCGTCAATTTCCGTGAAAACAAGTAGTTTTTCTCTTTTTCTCTCCGTAATTTTGTCATCACTGATTTTCGTGTCTTGCAACAAAGTAAGTGATTCAATATCCGTTCCACCTGTTGAAGAACGGTCGGCGAATACTTCCGGAGGGATGGGTCAAGTATTCAACAACTATGACGTCGTCATACTATAAAACTCCTTATCGCCCGGATATGGCAGAAGATAACCCCGGTGCTCAATTATTTTTAAACATAGGGGATCATATTCGCTATCCGGAACGTCCCAGGCCTGCGGCACCTGAGGATTTATTTGTATTTCGCGGACACTGGGGACAGTTTATTTTTCTAATCCCATCACTGGATTTGATAATTGTTCGTGTTCGCGGTGACCGTGATGGGAGCTTTTCAATAAATGAGTTTCTTGGGAAAAAAAATGAAGGCCCTGGAAGATACGGAAGCTAAAAAATGAGACTGAAGTCAAAAATTAAAGCTTATAATTTCAGTTCTAATGATTGTTTTTTTATCAGCGGGTTTGTTTTTATATAACTGGCATGCGATAAACAGTCTTTTTACCGTTGTATCATCTTTTTATGCTAAAGAGAAGTGTTCCTGTTTATTCATAACAGGACAGGAGGAGTCTCTGTGCAACTCGTATGCTACTCTGCTCGTAGCCCCATCGGAAATTAAGCTGGATAAAAGAAAAAAAATAGTCGAAGCAAAAGCGTTTGGAAAAACATCACGAAGTTATTATACGAACAGTCTGTACGGATGCAGCCTCGAAGCGGCTCAGTAATGTCGTTCTATTCATGTTTCAGTTGACATTTTTTCAGGGTATTGTTCCAATACTGAAAAAAGAGATGATTCTTTCTGTAAATAATAAGAGGAGTTATATTATGAGATTTGTGACAGTGATGTTTGCTGTTTCTGCTATGCTGGTAATGACGGCCTGTGGAGTTTCTCAGGAAACAAAAGATAGTGCCCGCCAGATATTTAGCCAGGGAAATGAAGAGTTTAACGGCGGTAATGTTGATAAAGCCATTGAACTTTATACGCAATCCATTGACTTGTATAATGAAGATACCGATGTTTTTTTTAGTAGAGGTTATGCGTACTACAATAAAAAAGAGTATGCCAAAGCTATCTCCGATCTAACTCACGTAATTGAAATGAAAAATGATGAAGGTAAAGCTTATTATTTTCGTGGTTTGAGTAAAAACAAGTCTGAAGTAAAAGAAGGACTGATTGAGGATTTTCAGTTAGCTGAAAAGTATACAAGATCGGCCGAATCCGGAAACGAGAAAGAAATTCATGACTCTGCACTTAAGATTCTAGAAACCAGTAAAATTGACATTCTTGAATAATTGGATATTTTTGACTGAAGCCACAGCTCAAGGCTGTGGTTTTTTATTTTAAATCAATTTAATATTCTCACTCTGAGCTTCCCAATGAATCTTTTTTTAGAAATTGAAGCGTTACTTCAAATATCCAATCCTGCAGATAAAATTAGCAGTTTTCGCGCATTTTATGAAAAATGGAAAAGTGGTTCAGTTGCTCATCATAATCATGACTCTCCGGTAGTTGAGTTCACGGAGCCATCGTATTCTCAATATTGCAAGGTTGTCAATCCTGCCGATGTTCCCGTGCGAAATAATCTGTCAACCGTAGAGGGACAGTCCCGGATGCTGCATGCGATTGCACATATTGAATACTCGGCAATTGATCTGGCTCTTGATGCTGCATACAGATTTCGAAATCTACCCGAAAAATACTATACCGACTGGCTGGAAGTAGCGCGAGAAGAAGTGGATCATTTTGAAATGATCTGTTCATTGCTTGAAAAAACAGGTGTAGAATATGGGCATTATCCGGTACATGCTTCTCTTCATGAAGCAGCTCGAAAAACCCCGGACTTATTGAAGAGAATGGCTGTCGTTCCAAGATATCTTGAGGCCAATGGACTGGACGCCAATCCTAAGATTATGGCAAAGATATCCCGGGTTTCATCACCATACGTGAATGATATTCTGAAAGCATTGCATGTTATACTGGAAGATGAAATTGATCATGTGCGAAAAGGGGATCACTGGTTTCGGCATGCCTGCACTCAAAAAAACATTTCAACTGATGTATACTTTGATGTTGTTGACTCAGTATTTCCGGGAGGATCACGTTCTCGTGGGAGCATTAACAGAGAAGCACGAATCCGTGCCGGATTTTCCGAAGACGAGTTGCGAAAGATTACATCAAGTTAATGAATTATAATGCAATATTTTCGTTTACATCTCAGCAACAAGGGAAATCAGAATGGGATTAATCGGAAAATAATATTTAAGTAAATTGTCGCATTGATTCTGCTTTTACGAGAATTTCATCAGTCTTTGATTTCAGAAGGCTTATTGTACTGTTTAGCTCATCGCTGACTCCGGCAATCGCTTCAATGTCATGTATATGATTTCTTATAGCGGTTTTCATGTTCTCGCCATTTGACACATGATCCTGCAGGATAATCTTTGCACCATTCATATCTGATACAATTGTATCTGTGTTGTCTGCATGAACTCTACGAAACTGTTTTATTAAATTTTCAAGTTGCGTTGCTAGATTTTTCCGAGCTTCAGAATCGTCAAGGGACGTTAGTTTGTGAACAACTTCTCGGCCGGCTTTTAATTTCTCCATTCCTGCATAAATTCTGGCACTGCTCTCTGTGACCGTTTCAGAAATATCTTTAAGGTGGCGTACAACCGTGTCTGTTGAACCTTTCGATCTTTCTGCAAGCTCGCTTACTTTCTCTGCAACAATTGCAAATCCACGCCCGTGTTCTCCTGCACGAGCTGCTTCAATAGAAGCATTCAATGAAAGCATTGTTGTTTGCGAATAGATATCCTGGACTCCTTTTAGTGCTTCTGATATGTTGATTGCCGCTTTTTCAAGATGGTTCAGATATTCTCTTGTATCTTCGAAGATTTCGTCTCCTTCTCGCAATCTTGTATCAATATCATTTACTGCAGACTGAATGAATACCGTTATACTATTATTTTCCGCCATTTGATTTGCGGACTCAAGAATACTTCTCACATCATGAGAGTCAGTCTTAAACAGCTTTGTCAGTCCTTTGACATGTTCTGTTGTCTCTGTTGTAATTTCAATTAGTTGATTTCGATCATTCTCTTCTTCATAAATAATTTCAACTACACCGCTTAGTTTTTGCCATCCCTCAAGCGATCTTGTTACAAGACCCTGTGACATTTTTTGAAGCTCTTCATTTATACCATTTAATTCGTGTACCAGATTGCTTTGATCTCTTAAGATATTCTGTAGATGTTCTGCAAGAGTTACAATATTTTCAATAAGTTCCTTAAATACAACCGATCCAAACATCGTTGGAACAAGAATGGGGGCGGCTGAACGAATCACACTGAGAAATCCGGGAATTTCGCCAATAACACCGTACATATTTATAAACTGAGCAATCACAATAGAACCGAAGGCGAGTACCAGCCTTATTCTGTAGTTTTTCCTGTAGCGAATTATAATATAGATCGAGTAACCGAGAACAAATAGAAAAAAGGCTGAAAAGAATAGTTGAATGTTCGACTTTCCAAATTGTACTCGCGGTTCATAAGTAAAAACCCAGTATATCTGGATAATTACATAACCGACAACCGTTAGAATCATACCATTGCGGGTAAGTTTTTCAAAACCTTTCTTGTTACCTGTAAAATCAGCACTGAATGCTCTGGCCAGAGCGATTACAATAATAGCAAAAATAGCGTTGAGTAATAATGGTAAGTATTTTTGAGAAGGTGTGTAATTATAAAATGCTTCGAGAATAAGGACAATAGTTGTTGCGACGTTAATACCAGTAATACTAATTGAGGCAACTAGCTTATAAACGAGATCATCTCTTCTTGTTCGATAGTATTCTGCGGAAAGAATGTAAACCATATTTGAAAACAATATGGTTTGAACAAAGTGTAAGAAGGCCAGTCCACCGGTTGTCTGTAAAAAATCTAATATGCGCAAGATAAATCCACTGTCTTTGAGGTTTCTATCCAATCACATCATAGAATTTCATTGAGTATTTCCTGTTACTGAAGACTGCCCGGCTTGTCTCTCTTAACCTGTAATTTGTGAATAAATCCAGGTGGAACCTTTCCATACATAGAAGATAGATATAAACACCAGGGCTACTGAGAAAACTGTCTTGATTATACGATCAGGAAGATATTTTGAAATATAAGGACCGATCTGTCCCCCTATGATTACTCCGGTGCCGGTAAAAATCCATAGGTCCCACATGATTAAACCGGCGTGAAGATTGAGAATTGTGATAATCCAGTCACCTGTTGATTCGATGAGAATGGCTGTAGCATTAGATTTTTTTGTCTGTAGATTTAAGCCTTTTTCTAACAGAGGCTGAGCAATTTCGCACATGCCCGTTCCTGTAGTTGCAGAAAAGAATCCACCGAGAGGCGGTGCCCACATGTAACCGTAAACATCCTCTATTGGGACGAATTCTTTTTGACCGAATGTCTTATTGATTGCACCAAGAAGCTGCATACTAGCAATCAGAAAGAGTATAATACCGAGAACAAATTTTAGCAGATCGCCATTTATAATAATGAGTGCATGGTTACCAACAACAACACCGGGAATTGTAAGCATGATCATTGTAAAGCCGACAGCGAGATCCACCTGTTTGTACATTACATATCGAATGGCACCACTGGTCATCCCAACTGTTTCCGTTGCAATACCGGTGGCAACGGCGTTTTGAATAGGAATATTCATAAACAGGTTGTATATTGGCTGAAATAGAATACCGCCTGAAAATCCGGAGGAATTTGCCAGAATTGCTATTACAACTGAAATTGGAAACATATACCAGTATTCAAAACTCATTTAGGTCCACCAGGGTAACTATTTTTCATGTATTAGTAATATTTTTCAGGTTGAGATATGAAAGCAAAAGCTTTAAGATTCTTTGTTACTACTATCTTCTTTAACTTCAAAAACTTTATAAAGTCTTATAAATGCCTGAAGTGCTGAAAGATCAATCAGCATATCTTTCATAATTCCGTTCATATCATCACCGGCTGCTATAAGCTGCCTTATTTCGGATGCATTCATTTTTTTGTCGCTGAGAGCCTGCATCAACTGATCCTTCTGCAATGTTGTTGAGATTCGATCACTCACAATGCCAATCCTCTCTTTAAGTCTTTCGACTTCTGACCGGAGTTGAAGGATTAAATCCTGAAGGTTGACACTCATTTCATTAATAAGCATGGCTATCTGTCCGATCTCATCTTCACTCTGTACCGGGACGGATGCACTCAAGTCACCATCAGCAATCTTCTTGGTAGCAATCACCATGCCTTCCATTGGAGCAACGATATCTTTTGTGAAGAGATAAAATGCACCAATAATGGAAAAGCCCACCACAAGCAGCATAAGAATCATGCGAATCTGTAAATCAACAATCGGAGAAAATATAACGGAAGGATCAATCTGCTCGTGAATTTTGGCAGCCTGACCCTCAGGGAGAATGCGAGTCAATTCCATCTCAACATGATTTAGAAAGTTATTCTTGAAAGCGGGGCTTCCCAGTTCGAGAATAATTTCAGCACTTACGGAAATTGAGACTATTGCTATGAGGATAAAGTAAAGAAGTAGCTTCTTTTTCAAGCGTGACATATTTTTTGAACTCAAAAAAAACATACAGAATCCTCTTCGTGAAAGATGTCAGACGCGCTTAAAAATGCAATGAAAAATAAGGGTACAGACAATAATTCCAGCTTTTAGTATCGGTTTCAGTAATCCAAAAATTTACTGAACGCAGTATTTTCACATATTCAATTAAAAATCAGAGATGATCGTGTAATTAAAAGATTAAAGATAATTGTAACTACTCAGTTAATGAATCAATATTTTGGAAATCTGTATAATAAAAAGAAACAATTCAGCGATACATAGGTGAATTGTTTCATCCAACAGTCTCTATAACATGAAGTTCTCTTATGGATGGGAATTGGAGTCCGCATATTACAAGGTCCATGGATGGACCTGCTTCGGAGCAACCGGACAGGGATGTCCGCTTGCTCCGATAATGGAAGGGACTCCAATTTCTCAATCACATAATACGTGGTGAGTAGTTACTATAATTTTCTATTACCTGCTCTCTTCCAGCATTTATTCAATAGTCTTTCAGCATATTGATTTATTCACTGAGTTGAGTCACCGTGTTCAATCAATTTCACCTCGCATCTTTTCATATTCAATGCGATATTTTCCCATCGAGGAAATGTCGTAACGATCCGCCGCCTCCCTCATAAGACGAGACCATGCACTTACAATATGCGCTCCCATTGACGATGCCTCCTTTTCCAGCTCTATACAAAACCTGGAGACTGCCTTGAAATCGATATCCGGACTATCTTGAAGCAGTTCTTCTCCCCTGAATTTCAGTAGACACATTCGATCCTCCTCCGGAAGATTCAAAGTTCCCCCGGTTGCCACATCGCGGAATGGTAGATACTTTGACATCACCTCAAGAAGCTTAAAATGGCGCACCGGCTTGTAGATAAATCCTTCGAATATTTCTTTGAGACTTGCTCCTCCGTCTTCCTGTATGGATGCTGTTATCGCTATTTGTATCGGAGATTTCGCCATCTCCTCACGAATCCGCAGAGCAGCCTCTTTGCCATCCGGATATGGCATTAAAAGATCCATAAGCACAAGATCGGGATGATATTTTTTTGCAAGCAGGATCGCTTCTTCGCCATTACGAGCTTCCACAATATAGAACGGATAAGCGGACAGCATTTCCCGTAACAGGTTACGGTTTTCATTGTTATCCTCGGCAACAAGCAATGTGGCCGGATAAAAATCATAGATTACCTCTTCTTCGTCAGGATATTCCTCCAGCGATTGTTCATCACCTTTTTCATTATCGTATTCTATACCGGGAATTTCTACTTCAAAAAGAGCTCCTCCCAGAACGCTCTCGGACACGGTTATCCGTCCACCATACAAATTTACAATCCTGTGTGTAATCGCAAGTCCAAGCCCTGTTCCCCCCGAACTCAACGCCGACTGGACCTGAACAAAAGGATCAAATATCTTTATTCGATCGGATTCCGGGATTCCAGGACCGCTGTCTTCCACGTCTATTTGAAGCGTTATTAGATGCTCTGTTTCCGGTTCATACCCGACACTTACGCGTATCATTCCCCGTTCCGTAAATTTCACAGCATTTCCCACCAGGTTGATCAGTACCTGACGCAGTCTTCCCCGATCAAAACTGATCTTTTCAGGCAGACCGCTTACCTGAGATACCTCAAGGATCACACCTTTTCCCCGGGCACGATGAGCGAACAGTTCACGGATCTCACTGGAGAGCCCCCCGATGCTGAACAATTCGAAACGCAGCTCCATTCTGCCCGTTTCCATTCGCGTAAAATCGAGAAAGTCATTCACCGTCGAAAGGAGGATCTCTCCTCCGTTCTGGATCGACTTCAAATAGGAGAGCTGTTCATGATCACGAATCTTGCTGGAAAGTAGTTCCGTAAATCCAAGAATTGCATTGAGAGGCGTGCGAATCTCATGGCTGATATTCGCAAGAAATTCACCTTTTGCTTTTACAGCCGCTTCTGCACGATCCCGAAGGGTTCGTTCCTTCTCGGCCCTGATCCGATCAGTAATATCCCTCGACATTACTATAAAACGCTGCGGATCAGCAATTCCCTCCTTTTTTGAAACGGACAGTTCAAACCAGGAATCTCGATCCGGTAAGGGAAGGTGAATGACTTTCCCGAAAGATACCCCCTTTTGATCGGCTTCCTCCAGGGATTGCATGGCGATCTCCGCCGCTTCGGGGGGGAGGACCTCATAAACAGAACTTTCCAGAAGTGTATCTTCCGATTGTGCCAGAAGGTCTTTCTGCTTCGCCCAAATTTTTTTGTATATTCCGTCCCTGTCCACTTCAAACAAAAGATCCGGGATCGCCTGGAGTGTTGCCGTAAGGTCGGCATTCAAACGGCGGATGGTCTCCTCTGATCGTTTGCGGTCTGTGATGTCCCGCCCAAAGGCTAGAACCCCCACAATGTTCCCTGCGAGATCTCGATCCGGGGCAAAGACGGCGCTGAAGTTTCGAAGTGTGCCGGTTTCATCGGGGACAAGCATTTCAATCTCTTTCACCTCTCCACTGGACAGCACGTATTTCATGGTGGCCTCATAATGTTCCACCTCGGCAATCCCACCCGAATACATTCCTTCCGGATAGCATTCCAGGGGTGTCTTTCCAATGAAATAGGCTCCGGTTGGCTCCAGGATTGATTCAACCTGATGATTCCCGTAAATGGCGCGACAATCCCTATCATAACGTATGATGTTATCAGGTGAGTTTTCCGCAAGGCTGCGATATTCCTGTTCTCTCGTCGCAATAGCCTCCTCCATTTGAACCCGTTCTGTAATGTCGCGTGTGAAGGACATCAACTGATATACCCGACCGTTATCATCCTTTATGGGTACGATTTTAGAATCGGAATGGACCGTCACACCACCATACGTAAAATGATCCTGATAGTGAACGACTTCTCTGGACTCCCTGCATTGTTTGTATTTTTCAAATGTTTCCGCTCTTGCAATATTGGGATCCATCGGTTTTCCCACAACCAGCTCTTCAGGAAATCCAATCTGTTTGAGCGCCGCTGGATTGAGATCGCGTATGATATACTGTCCCTCTTCCGTCACATCGAAAATATAGAGTGAATCGGGCATATTCTCAAATATCGTACGGTAGTGTTTTTCGCTCTCTGCAAGGGCCTTCTCTGCTATCCTATGGGCTGTTATAACATTGATCTGTGCAAGTACACATGGTTCACCCTTCACAGTAATTACAGCGCCGGAGATCAGTGCGTACCCGATGGAACCATCTTTTCTGCGAAAGGTAATATTCATATTGGTGGCCCGTCCATCGGCAGCCATTGCATTTCGAAAGGCATCGCGCTCTTCAGGAACGGCCCAGAGCCCGATGTCATCATTCTTTGAACCGATAATCTCATCTCGCGAATATCCCGACTCTCTTATATAGACGTCATTCACATCCAGAAATTGTGGATCTTTGAGTGTGGTTATGGAAAGGGCAGCGGGACTCTGATGAAACGCTGCCGAAAAGATCGCCTCACTTTCAGCCAGGGCTTTTTGCGCTTTTTTTTGTTCAGTAATCACATGTATCTGTGATAGGATGCAGGGTTCACCTTTTATGGAAATCAAGGATGCGGAAATCAGCGCGTAACCGATCGATCCATCCTTTCTTCGAAAGGTCATATCATGTTCCAGAGCTCTCCCTTCCTTGATCACCGTCTGGTTGAAGGGTTCTCTCTCCTCAGGATCGGGCCAGAGTCGCTCATAATCCCATTTCCGACCTACAACCTCCTCACGAGAAAAACCCGATTCACGCAGATAGACATCGTTCACATCAAGAAAGACTCGATCCTTCAGTCTTGTGATAGTAAGAGCGACCGGACTCCGGTGAAATGCTGCAGAGAAGACCTCCTGACTCTCACGCAGCGCCTCCTCTGCCAGTTTTCGCTCGGTGATATCCTGAATATATCCGTACCAGATCGTTCCCCCATCTTCCTGACGCATAGGATTGGTGTACCCCTCCATCCACCTAATCCCTTTTGTGGGATGAATGATCCGGTATTCCTCATGCCAGACCGTCATTTTATGAGCAGATTCTGTGATAGAGTCTGCCACCCTCTGTTCATCATCAGGATGAGTTTTTTTCAGGAGGTGCGATGCATCTTCGGCGACATCTTCGGGGGTCACCCCGAAGAGATCCCGTATATTCGACGAGACATACGGCATACTGATAGTGCCGTCCGGTCGAAGGTGAAATGTTCCAATCATACCCGGAGAGTTTTCTGCCAGAAACCGAAGCTCCTGCTCTCGCTCGGCAAGAAGCCGACCTGTCTGCTTTTGTTCGGTAATGTTGATTCCGAAAAGTGTAAGCCCGGTTACCTCTCCAGTATCTGAGTAGATGGGAGAGGCATAGTTCTGCCAGGTTTCGAAATCGACGCGACCATCCACGTTCACTTCGTGCTTCGATTCAACGGAGAGCGACTCCCCCTGAAAAACAAAGTCAAACCCCTGCTTTGCAAACTCCCGGTCCTCTTCCTTTGTGAAAACATCGAGCATATTCATGCCAACAGAAATATCTGCATCCCAGAGATGCTGCGCCGTTTCTCGATGCTTTTCATTGAAGGTCAGATAGCGATACTCCCTGTCCAGCGCCAGAATCACCACATCGCTTGCACTGTTAAAAACCGATTGAAGCAGACTGCTACTCTTCCGATATCGCGACTCGCTTTCACGAAGTGCACTTTCGGCGTCTTTGATGGATTGGATGTTTCGTCCTACCTGCAAAATGGATGCTACTTTCCCATCCGGCCCAAATTCGGGAACAATACGCAGGTGACCCCAGCCATCCTTTCCCTCGGCACTCCTTGAGACAATTTCCAGCTCTTTTTCTTCACCGGTATCCCGAACCTCTCGCAAAACACTCATCATTTTTTCAGACTCATAAACCGGAGATTGTTCGAAAGGTGTCTTTCCCAGGATTTCCTCCAGAGGAAGTCCAAACATCTTCTGAAGAACCGGGTTAACATAGACTCTTCGTAGATCCAGATCATACCGGGCTATTGCGTCTGGTGAATTCTCCACTACCGCACGGAAAGCTTGCTCCCGCTCATGGAGCAACTCCTCTATCCGTTTCCGTTCGGTGATCTCCGTGGCAAAGACAGTCAAACCTGTGATTTCGCCATTATCGCTTCGAATCGGTGCTCCGTAGTTGTCATGGTATTCAAATATTGTAATTCCATCGCGGACAATCTTCTCCTTCGATTCAAGGTGAAAACTGTGTCCGGCCAGTACCCGGTCAAACTCCTGTCGAGCAAACTCCTTGTGTTCATCGGTATCGATTGCATCAAGTAGATTCATACCAACTGCAATATCTGCATTCCATAACCGCTTCGCAGCCCCACGAAACATACTGTTAAAAGCAAGGAGTCGATACTGCCGGTCCATCGCATAGATACTCATCCCGGAGGGGCTCTCAAAAATCGATTGAAGGAGATTGCTGTTTTCACGATATCGCGTTTCGCTCTCTATCAGAGCCTCTTCCGCCTTCTTCAGATCGTCGATATCACGGCCGAGTACAAGGACTGTCATCACCTGCCCGTCGACATCGAGTTCGGGCACCACGCGAATGTGCCCCCATTTCATTACCCCCTTCGCATTTCGAAAGAGGGTCTCTCCTGCATATTCGTTTCCCGTTGCGAATACGGTCTGCAGAATCTGCATAAAACCTTCAGAATCGGGAATTGGTGAAATCTCCCCGGGGGTTTTGCCGAGGACTTGATCCTGTAATTCGCCGAATAGATTTCGCATAGCGGGGTTTGCATAGACACGACGACCTTCCCGATCGTATCTCGAAATCGTATCGGGAGAGTTCTCAGCAATGGCACGAAAAGCCTGCTCCCGCTCATGCAACTGTTCCTCAATTTTCTTGCGTTCGTCTATGTCCATCCGGATCCCGAGCATGCGGGTGACTTTTCCGGTAGAATCACGTTCCATTCCAAAACCAATCACCTGCTGCCAGCGATAGATTCCATTGGCATGAAGCAAACGTGCCTCGTAGCGGTAATTCATTTCGCCACGCGAGAGGACATCCTGGATTTTATCTTCCACATGGGCCCTATCATCCGGGTGGATCCTCTCGATCCACACTTGCCTGTCGGCAATCTCCGTTTCAGGGTCATAACCGAGCATCGTGTAATAGATGGGAGATGCATACCAGGTATCGTTCCGGATATTCCAGTCCCAGATACCAATCTGTGCTGCCTCCAGGGTCATCTGGAGACGATCCTCCGACTCGCGGATCTTTTTCTCGGCCTCTTTCAATTCGGTGATATCGCGACCTATAGCAAGGACACCGGTAACTTCATCGGTCTCATCTTTTTCAGCTGCAAAAACAATGGAGTGTGTGATTTCCCCGGCAGGAGTGACCATGGAGAGTTCCAGACTCTCCTGTTCACCGGTTTCCATTACCCGGCGAACGACGGAATGGTACGCCTCATCATTCTCGGGGCCTCCCATTCCCAGTTCAGGGGTTGTTTGTCCGATCACCTCGGCTGTGAGACGCCCTACCAACTTTTCCATTTCAGGATTCATGTAGGTGATCCTGCCATTCCGATCGTAACGAATAATGTTTTCCGGTGCATTTTCTGCCAGAGTGCGAAACTCACTTTCCCGTCTGGCAAGCTCCGCCATCATATCGCGACGCTCGGTCACATCCCTGGTAATTCCAGTAATTCTGTAGAACTTTCCATTATCGTCACTAACCGGGATCAATGTAGAATGAAAGATACGCCGGCCCACCGGTAGTTCGAGCTCCAGCTCTTCTTCATAGATATCGCCTATCTCCAGGCATCGTCTGTACTTTGCATTGACTGCTTCAGCTACTTCAGGAGGATTTGCTTCATCAATGGTCTTTCCAAGGAGAAGTTCTTTGGGAACACCTGTCGATTTCTCAAAGGCGGGATTGAATTCCAGATTGAGGAAGGCCCCTTCCGGAGTCACGCCCAGAAGAAAGATCGAATCTGCCGAGTTCTCAAATATTTCACGGTAGCGTCTCTCTTTCTCTTTGAGTTCTTCTTCCAGTCTCTTTCGCTCCGTAATATCCTGCATAATGGTGGAGGTGTATTCCGGTTCACCGTCAGCACTGCGATGTAACGTGATCAGTTGCGAAACAGGGATCTCATAACCATCACGATGCAATAGAGCGCTTTCACCGCGCCATACCCCCTTCGTCTCCAGAGAAGGAATTATAATCTCCTGAGTCATCTTCATAACCCATTCCGGGTGTAGTTTAGAAATATTCCAATCGGAGAGATCTTCCTCCTCCCGAATCCCAATT
>JBNKQE010000015.1:0-26978 GCA_050295715.1 Leptospirales bacterium | reverse complement strand
AGGCGGGTTATTGGATAGGCTGAGGATCTGAGCTGTAAGAACGTAGGTGGAGAAGTGATAGATCTCCGCACTGACACAGTGGTTGGAGAAGTCAACATCCCCTCCCATACTTACGAATTCCCCCGTTTCCGGATTGTAATACTGAACCTGTATCGTTTTCTCTGTCAATCCACGCTCCTGCAGATCCATGACATCATAACACAACTTCATGGTTGCCGGTTTATTGAACTGGAGATTTTCCGGTCCAAAACTGAACGCCGCCTGTAATGGGACCACCGTATCTTTCCCTTCCGGAACATCAATCGGCGTGTAGGTGATTGTTGTATCCTCTTCCAGCGCTCCCTGGGGGACAGTCAGACTCATCGTGACAGCCTGGTCAGTCGATGTGACAGTCCCTCCCTCTGTTTGCGGTATCAGTGTTGATCTGGAAGTGGCACCCAATAACAGTAGCTGGCTTAATTTATCTTTGTTATCGGATGATTTTTGGCAACCGACGATTCCAAAGATAAGTAAGACCAGATACAATTTAATGTCTGGTTTCATTCCATATCCTCCTCTCCTGAGATTCAAGCAGGACAGGCGTTAAGCCGCCTGCTTGAAGAGAAGTAGTAACTGAGGGGAAAAAATTCTCAAAAAAAACCAGGATATGATTATTTTTTGCTTACTTGCTTACTTACTCGAACAAAATTTCCTCGATCTCTTCCGGATCCATTACTCGGGTCCCGGTGGCTGTATAAATTCGGTAGCGGCCATCAACACCATAGATTGTTCCGTAGATTCTTTCTCCGTTTTTCAAAATGATTTCCTGGGGTGATTTCCCGAGCACCCGGGTCATCTCACGACGAAAGGTCTCCCTGTCCATTTTCTCCATTGAGTGATTTGCATTCAGGAGTTCCTGATAAACGGCTTCCCGCTCCTTTTCAGTCTTATCTTCCAACTGGCTTCGACGGGTCTGCAGTTCATTTACCGAAACGCTCTCCACCTCAGGAGGGTTACCAAAAATGCTTTGAACAAGCTCTATCATGGCTCTGCGTTCTTTTGGGGTGGCAAAGGTCTTATCCAGTGAATTCAGGGCTGCATCGATCTCGGACGGGGAGGGATCCTGACCCCTTCGAAGGCGAGCCATGGTGGGATCAGAAAGTACCTGCATCAGGGGGGTAATCCTTTTTAGTTTTGAACGGAAGTCCCCCATCACTATCCTGGATTTCTTACCGGGACTGACCCGGGCTGATGCGGTTTGAAAGATATTTCGAACTTCCGATAGGACCTCATTTTGCATGATGAGTTTTTCGGGGAGGTCTTCGAGGGTATCCCAGCGCCGTCGGAAAACCACAGTACCTTCGTATGTTGTAAGAGTCGTATCGCCCCATTTGTTCACTTCCGTGGAGAATAGGGTTCCAACCACGGAAGATTCACTTGTGGAGCTTACAATGGACAGAGCTCGCGAAATCGCATTTTTTGAATCCTTGTGTGACAGATTGGCCAGCAGGGTTCCCCGACTCTGTCTTATCTGAAATAGCTCTGGTTTCAGTGCATCGATACGAATCTGCGATTGAGGATGGATGCGCAGACGAGCTTCTGTCTCTTTTCCTTTTGAAACAAGAACGGCAAGGGACCCTTCGCCCACATCCATCGATTCGCCCTCCCGAAGTGAATCTCCCACAGCCATCGGGGAATTCTCATGGATCACATATCCCTGAACAAAGACGATGGATGCTTGACTTCCTTTCATTCCATTCTGGTAGTACTGCCGCAGGGGGCCAATGGAAAAATAGAGACCGGTCCCAAATACCACAAGGAAACTTGCCGCAACTGCCAGTTGAAGGCGAATTCCACGGAAGGGTTGGAGATTCTTCTCTCTCCTGTGATCGAATTCTGACAATCTGGATACTTCGGACTCATGAGAAAGCTCTTTCAAACGTGAGCGAAGCGAAGCAGGCATGGGTTGTACTGGAACTCGAAACTTCTCGATATCCTCAGGCCACGCAGTGGGTGGGTCTTCCAGAAGACGTCGGGCTAACTTTTCATATTGCTTGTCTATCATAAGCCTGTGTCCTCCAGAACCAGTCCCGCTTTGCGGCAAGCATCAGCAAGGATGGAGAGGGCCTTTTCCATCAAACGGTAAACGGTAGCCTGGGATCGACCGGTCCGTCTACAAATCGTGTCCAGATCTACCTCATCGATAAAACGAAGTTGTATGACCATTGCCAGATCCTCAGGCAGATCGGGATCATGGACGGTTTCCAGAAGAATCAGACGAAGATCCCTGGCCAACTCCTCATTGGCCCGTTGCTCCTGTGCTGCCATATCAGCTGTATCATCCAGGAGTGCCACCTCTCGCTTCTCTTTGCGTAGTCGCCCAAGAAAATCATTTTTTGCAATTGTGATTAAATACTGCGGAGCAGAATCGCGCCGAACTTTACCGCGACGAACCTGTTCGATAAATTTTATATAGGCATTCTGCAAAGTCTCGGACGCTTCATCCTCTCCCTTGCATAGAATACGTAGATAGGTATAAATATGATCCCCGTGCTCGTCTAACAAGGCATCCAGGTCGCTTTCTTCCATGATTTCGGAATCTGTCAAAACATGCCTCTACCACTTCTGTAAGTCTTAACTGACCCCATACAGTATACGCCCAGGAACCGAGTTTTTCGCAAAAAAAAATCATTTTGCGTTAAAATTGTTACATAGATAAGAAAAATCATTCTTCTAAGGCCCTAAATTACACGAATTGAAGGAAGCGGCATCAAAGACGCATTCTAAAGTAGATCCCCCCGAGTCAGGCCCAGTAAGATACAACACAAATCCTCCAGGGGATTTTAGATCAAAGCCATTGTGCAGATCGGAAACCAGGCAGCTACTGCTGATCATAACAACAATAATAAGTAAACCCATCTTTTGAAAGAATTGGAGAGTCATAAGTATGTTCTTATCCCCACAGTCATCGAGTCATTTTGGAGCTGAAAAATCAGAGATAATGCAAAGGATACTGTACTATTTTTATGTGTCAATGTAAAAGATCCGGAAACAATGTCAAATATGCTCCATCCCCAAATAATAGTTAAAACACCAACCATTGTATTTCCCTGTTTCTGAAGACGGTTCACCAGACTCTCTTTTTGTGAAAGATATGTGAGATTTATGGCCGCCGCCTCCATTATACTGATTGAACCTGTCCAGGCCTGTGCGGACACCAGACCCACGGGAATTGGGTCGTTATAATCACTCTCTGCTGCTGCGTGCTTTTGACGGAGTGTCCAGTATTTTTGCAGGGCTATCATGCTGCTCGCGGCGAAGAGAAATCCGGACCACTTTCTCCCCTCGCTATATTGACCCCAACCAGGTAAAATTGATGATTTAAGGAGAGGACCCCATCGATATCCCTTCGGTTGCAGAAGGCCGATTTCTGGCTCCTCTTGCTCTTCTGGCAAAACTACGGGGGGAGCCGGGTGGGGAGATGGTGATTCCATCGGTTGTGGTTCCAACTTTTTGACAGTGGGTAAGGATTGACCCCACTTGATTGGCCCCGGGCGTAAAGATCGAATTTTCGAATTTGATAATATTAAGATACTACCATTGGAAAACTGGATTTTGTGTGATCCGGAAAAGGGTTCAGTTATGACGTTCGTATAGGTTGTCCCTGAGCGTAAAATTACAGTGTCAGCCTTTAAGCTTGAAGAAAAAAAAGAGAGAAAAATGATAGATAATAGCAATAATCTCATAAGAGATACTTGAATAAAAAGAAGTGAATTCATAATAGAATCTAAAGCAGAGGTGTTTTTCCGATATTTTTTCGAATGCATCTTCTTTCTGGAATTCCACCGAGTACATTCATGGAGCCATTTTTCTATCTTCGAAAAAGAAGATTGGCGTCGATAGTGTTGCGTGGATCCACCGGAGAGCCGCGATGAAGTTATCATTTCTTTTCATCGTTGAGCTTGCTTGAACCGATCGTGTAACTGAAATTCCTTTATATATTCTTCGCTGTTGTTACGATTCTTACATCGGATTGTTCTTAACATTCAGATAAAGTGAATTCACAAACAATCCTGAAATCATGTCCTGAATCCCAGCATGGGATACAGGACGGGTTCCTGGGTTATCGGAAGTTAAGTACATTTTCGCACTCAAATGCCCCTTAAATTTCGCGTGTTTCGTTTGGGAAACATACTGAGGCCCCGGACACTACGTGCAAGCAAAAAAAACAATCGGATTTATTCAGAGCCTGGTACGTACGACCTATGAACACTTGCTCCGATAATGGGCGGACTCCAATTTCTCAATCACATAATACGTGGTGAGTAGTTACAAGGTACTTCATAGTTTATTTGAAATAGATTAATTGTTTACGCTGGATTTGGGATTGAACGATAGCGAAGGGAATACGAGCCAAAAGCACGGAGTCATTGTCCGGTATCAGAGCGTAAATCGCAACAAGAAAAGGCTCCGGATCAGAGCCTCTTCCAATATATTATTAGAAACTGGTTCCAACTCCAATATGTCCGAGCGTTTCTGTAACGTTCTCATGATTGAATGAATATACGTTTGTAGCGGCATCTACGATTATATTGAAATGAGGCGCTGGTTGTATTCGCAATCCAAGAATAGCTCCCCCCTTAATAATGGATTCATCATTAACAGTACCTGTACCAACTGTAAGTTTGAAGAAAGGATCCAATCTGGAAGATCCGGGAAAATGGAATCCAAGATCGAAATCAATGGTGTTTATTTTACTCATAGAAATTTTACCTTTTTCTGATGCAAGAAAATCGATCACGGTGGGGTTAGCGCTCGATCCAATGAAGTTAGTAGCAATTAAGGAAGCATATGGGATGGATGAGGCAGATGATTGGAGAGCCACACCCAATAATGCCATCTCTCTATTCAAAACAGCATTGTTGATTTGAATACTTGAGCTATTCAATGACCCCCCAAGACCAAGCCAGTCTGTTACAGCATATTCAATTTCTGCTCTACCATTTTTTGATTCTACTGATCCTTTTGGTTGTGAGAGTTCATATATGCCCAGTAAATTCCTTTTACTATTCGTTGCGCTCAACATCGTGTATGCATGCAGGGTGTTGAATTCACTATCTTTCCAGTAATCAAGTGAAGGAGATCTGGCTGTTCCAGAGCCCCCATACAGTTCGATAAACATCTGTTTTTTTCTAAACAGGTCTTCAGATCCTTCTGCTTTTAGTGGCCCAATAGCAAATGCCAATGCTCCGATTATTATTATTATTATTCCAATTCGTTTTTTCATATCGTATCTCCTTTATGATTGGAGTATACGCGAAAGGTTCTTTGTTGGACATCCACTGTGATTTTTTTTCGATAAGTCACTTAATACTACGACCGTAAGTGAAACCTACTATCTCTTTTGAGTATGAGTGTCTGCATTTTATATTGGTTTGGGCAACACCGGCCAGTTCATCTGACTTCTCAATGGAACGTCGAACAAGCAACCTTCCTTCTGCCCAATCGTCGTCGAGCTTCTCAAATATATTGTTATCCTGATCGTTAACGTAGTTATTGTTAACTATATAATATCTGATTTGCGCATGCCATATAGATAATCATAGCAGGGTGGTGGCTTTAGAATGAACTTCTTTATTTCAATACGATTCTCATTAATGATTAACCATTGACCGATACTTCTCCTTCGCTATTTACTCAATGATGTGGATTGAGTGAAATTTATCGATTCTACTCTATGGGTAAATTGCACGGGACTGATTACTGAAAAGATTCACAATATACCCGCCACCCTCTTCGGGATAGTAAGAGATTTGTATACAATATGGGAGCAACTCGGTCATGAAATCACTGAAGAAATTATCGCTGAAGATGAGACTTACATCCTTGGTACTTATAAATATCTTATCGATCGGAGCAATTCTACTATTTTCCGGCATCCGCATGGACAGCATCAGAGATACTTTCAAGAGTTATGACAATGCCGTGACGATCCAGGCAGGGACACGCGCAATAGGTCGCGATGTGAACTATGTTTCGAGATTGACCCGATCCATAATGCTCAGTGACGACTTTGACAAAAATATGAAACTGATAGATTCCACGATCCAACGCATCGAAGTGGAATTCGATAATCTGCGCCTTGCCGCAAAGTCATTATGTAAATACACAGATGATTGCAATCTGCAGAAGCAGATTGAACTGGCAGCCATTGATGCGCTGGCATTCGTTAATGATGGTCGATCTCAAATGAAAAGCTTGCGAGATGCCGATAGTTCGATCAAAGCAAATGCCTTCAGACTCTATCATGAAACGGCTACGCCGCTGGCCAATAAATCAAGGGCGACATTTCAAGCGTTGGAAACAACTTCCGAAGAAACCATGGTGGACTTACGCGAACACACGGATGAAGAGCTTAATAAACAACTACTTGAGATGAAATTACTGGCAGCCTTCACCCTCACCGCCGTTGGCTTGCTCTGTTTATTGATTGGTATGTCGATTTTAAATCAGATCGGCGGTGAGCCGGAATACGCTGTTGCTGTTGTGCATCAGGTGGCCGACGGAGATCTGAACGCTATGATTGAATTAGACTCTGGTGACAACACCAGCCTGCTGGCAGCCATGAAAAATATGATCGACAGGCTGTCGCAGATCATCGGCAAAGTGAACATTGCTTCCTCCGAACTTTCCACCGTATCGGAGGAACTCTCCTCAACCGCCCAGAGTCTGAACCAGGGTAGCAATGAACAGACTGCCAGTGTTGAAGAGATAAAAGCCATCTTGAGCGAACTCTCTCAAGCCATAGAGCAAAATGGCGAAAACGCTCGCCTCACAGATAACGTCGCATCAGAGGCTTCCGTTCAAGCAAAACAGGGAGGCGAAGCCGTTAAAAATACAGTTATCGCAATGAAGAGCATCACCGACAAAGTCGGGATTATTGATGATATCGCCTACCAGACAAACCTTCTTGCCTTGAATGCAGCCATCGAGGCGGCAAGAGCGGGTGGGCATGGAAAAGGCTTTGCTATTGTGGCATCGGAAGTCCGAAAACTGGCAGAACACAGCCAGATGGCCTCACAGGAGATTGGTAATCTTGCAGAGGAAAGCACAGAAACAGCAGAACATGCTGGAAAACTTCTCGATCAGATAATACCATCCATCAATAAAACCTCGGAGCTTGTAGGACAAATTGCAACTGATTCCAGGGACCAGGTGTATGGAGCGTCGCAGGTGATGACAGCCGTGAATGAACTCAACAATATCGCGCAAATCACAGCAAGTTCTTCGGAGGAACTCGCCGCCACATCAGAAGAGATGAGTGCCCGGGCGGTTCAATTATTGAAGAGTATGTCTTTTTTTAAAAGCGGCAATACCGATACTTGTTGAAAATTTGAAAGGCATCTGAGTCTGGAAACGACCGCCCACCGAGGCACTCTGGAGCAGGCTTTGGCAGGCCCCCGGTTGATGAGCGAAATGATGACCGAAGGGGCCGTCTATTTTCGCGATGGGCGGCGAATCCAGGGTCGGGCGGTTGATCTCGGTCCCCGGTTAGATTTCCTGGGCTTATCGGGCATCAAGACTCTACAAGTGGATCTGGCAGAGCCTTTGATGATCCATTGGGCGCATCAGGTGCCCAATACTGCCGCTTATTTTGCGACGAATTATAAATTGGTCAATTGGGTGTTGCTGCAAACCAGTCGGGTCGCCGTCCGACTGCCCCTGTTAAAAGCCGCTTTCATCAAGGCGATGACCTGGGGGCTTCAGTTGATGCGCCGTCGGTTGCTTTCGAGGATTCCAACACCTCTGAGTTTGATCGTCATTGCCAATCGACAGGAGAATGTAAAACACGACGGGCCCCGGACGGTGTTCTACACGCCCGATGGTATTGAGGCTACGGTGCTGCTTATTTCAGCAATGGCCTGTCTACTCGGACCCATGCAAGAGAAGCTTAAGGGAGTGTTGACTATTGATCAGGTTCTTAACCTGGATCAATTGATGTCTCAATTGCAGCAAATCGCGCCGGATCATTTCAAAATGCAACTTAAGAAGTGGGTACAATGACCAACGGCTATAAAATCAAATTATTTTATTACATATACATCGTTTAATGAACTATATCATGCTCCCAGAACCTGGCGCGAAATTTAAGGGTATCCGAGTCCATGAGTAGCCTGTAACTTCCGATAATCCCTGTTTGTATTCAGGGACATTTTTCGGTTATTGTGACATTCCAGGACTCAGATTGCCCTGTATTAAATTCTAATGCGTTTTTGATCTTTTTTCCATGGCTGCTTCAAAATCGGTGCAGGGATTGGGAGACTCATTCATTTTCTGCATGTCACTGCAGCTAAGTTTGCTCATGTGTTCCATACAGGCCTGTGCCAGTTCAGTTTCGTGTGAGGTCAGCTGTATGTCCCCATCCTCACGAAAATCTTCTGTGGATTCTTTGACAATCTTATCGCAGTCAATAGTCATCATGCCCTGGGCCATTTTTCGCTGTGCTTCGGGCATGCCGGCAAGTTTTTCTTCAAAGCATGTGTGCATTTTTTCGCACATTGTCCGGCTGATTTTTTCTGCGGTTTCTGCCGCCCTTTGTTCCGGAGGTTTTGAACAGAACATGACCAGTGGCAGGCTCAGTATAAGTAATTTTTTCATTTTTTCTCCTTTCATGAACCATCAGGCAATTACCTTCCGGTATCAATTTTCTGTATTGACATTCTGGCTATGAACCATTGCGTGATTTTTATAGTGTCTGAACTTTTCTGTCGACCTCTTTTTGTTGTGAATTCTTATATAAAGAATAGACTATTTCTCAATAGTTAATTATTACAGTTTCCGGTCTTTGTGGCCGGATTGTTCCAGTATCTGCAATTTCTGAATTCTGAGAACTGTCCTGGAACAGAAAATAGCCTGGTTTCAGGACATTGTTACCATTGATTCGTATATATTCACACATCCGGATGACAAATGACCCATAGATATTATTCAAAAAATGCCTATAATAGTTACATAAGGGCGCAAGCCCGGGAGGAGAAAATGAAACATCTTATTTTCGCAGCAATAGCATTGATCATTTCATCAGGAGTCGCGATGGGTGCAGATCTCACCAGTTATGAAAGTGATCCGGTGAAGGTTAAGATTAACTATGGACACGGCATCGCAGTAGAATATAATCATCTACCGAATTTTACATACAGGTACATTTGCGCAAATTGCGAAATTACAGTAAATAACCAAACTCTCAATATTTCCGGTGCTGATAAAGCGGTGATTGAAAATGGGAAGGTGAGCATCAAAGAGTAATGCCAGTCATGAGCCTGTCCCTGTAGTCCTGAAAGGGACAGGCTTCTTTGTGTGATTTCGGGCCCATGCTATCTTGATGTCCTGAGCCGATAAAATAATTGTAACTACTCACCACGTATTATGTGATCTTCTGCCGGTTATTAAATGCAAGCCATAAATTAACCTGGATTTATATGCTTACCGTAAATCCGTCATTCGAGATTCTGGTACCGGTCAAAATGAACAATAAAACCGGTCACTGTTTCAGGTAAATGGTGTGGTGTGTAGTAATGACTCCTTGCATCCACATTATCGCCAGGTGTTTTTGTTTTCACTGAAAGCGGTCGTTGTAGACGCCGACACGTTTTAATCGACTGCATCGCGGCTTTCATTAGGTTAATATCACACCTTTAATAAACGAAATACAGAAGCTCCATCACGTCATGTGTCGCATAATACTGTAAAATATTTACAAAATGCGACTGGCGAGGCGTGTGTCGAATTCGTGGATGACGCGTCACTTGTTGTACAGGCGTTCCAGAGCGCCTGCTTCCCATAGCGGATGATAGGCTCTCTGCTTGAACAGCGCATCCACCAGCACAAGATTCATCATCGCCTCTACAATAGGGATGGCTCTCGGTACAACGCATGGATCGTGTCTTCCGCCGGATTCCAGTTCCACCTGCTCACCGGCTATGTTTACGCTCATTTGATTTTTGCGTATTGTCGCCGTCGGTTTGAAGGCAAGTCTCATTGTTATGGGCATCCCATTGGAGATGCCTCCCTGGATACCACCGGACCGGTTGCTTTGTGTCGTGGGATAAGGGACTCTCTGGAATGGATTTTCACTTTTCGATTCGGGGACGGTCCCCGCCAGGAATGCATCATTGTGTTCGCTGCCGGTCATCTGACTGCCGGAAAATCCCGTACCCGATTCGAAACCCTTACAGGCCGGGATGCTCAGGGCTGCCCTTGCAAACTCGGCTTCCAGACGTTCGAAAACAGGATCTCCAAGTCCTGCCGGAACGTTGTAGATGACCACTCCAACGGTGCCGCCTGTTGAGTCGCCTGCCTCTTTTAGTTTTTCAATATATGAAATCATCTCTTTCGCAATTGCCGGATCGGGACATCGCACATCATTGATTTCTACGCTTTTTCGGCTGCGGGGAGGATTCTCCATGAGATTCGCATTGAGTGTTCCAACAGAGTCAACCCAGGAAACAGTCTCAATACGAAATGACTCCCTGAGTATTTGCCCTGCTATAGCTCCGCCGATAACCCTTCCAATTGTCTCCCTCGCAGAGGCTCGCCCGCCACCGAGAGGGGTTCTGTGTGAATATTTGGCGTGATATGTAAAATCTGCATGAGAAGGACGGTAGATGTCAGCCCATCTTTTATAATCACCGGACTTTACATCGGAGTTACGAACCAGAAACGTGATGGGAGTTCCCAGTGTTTTCTCTTCATAAATACCGCTGAGGACCTCAAACTCGTCTGCCTCATTGCGTGGAGTGCTTATACTGCTCTGGCCCGGACGTCTTCGTCGCAATTCCTGAGCAATTGCTTCCAGGTCGAGTTTCATTCCACCCGGGCAGCCGTCTACAATGACCCCAATACCGGGGCCATGGGATTCGCCAAATGTTGTAATACGAAATAGGGTTCCAAATGATGATGACACAGTCCCAAAAGATCCTGATGAAACAGGCTGTCAACTCTTTCGATTATCTCTCATCTATGGAAGGAGAGGTGGATACTGTCTCCCGGTTCAGTCAGAACAAGGGATCCACCGCTCTTTTTTACATTACAATTTTCAGCTTGAATTTGCAGCTTTAGCTTATCAAGCGATTCGGGCAGGTGTATGATTAACTCTTTTATCAGAGTAGTTTTGATGCCGCTGCATTCAATTTTGAGATTTCCCTCAGATTTATACAACTCACCGGAGATGCGGAACGCTACTCCTTCCAACGGGAATGGCCCAAATTCCAGTGGAGCATTGAGAAGCTCCCTTTTTTTAAGGCCACGGAATATATGAATTGTATCGTTCTCTCTTGATATTACATACTCACGCAACAGATTGAGCAGCTCCGAAAAAGCCCAACCGTGAAATCCATCTCCCATTGCCCCTCCGCCGGTCCCAGGGTGTATGGCTTCCGGGTAGGTCCATAATTCGCTGCGTACCGACAGAACCGATTTCAGGATTCTACGGCTGTCACTAATATCGCCCATTCGAAAGAGGCAGTGTGCCATTTGGAGAGTCAGATAAATATTATAGCCGGAGTGAATAATGGGATGGAAAAAAAGATTTTTGAGAAAGAAGTTCTTTCGAATTGTTCTTACTGTATTCTCTATTTGTTCTGCTGGAAATATATGGAGATCCAGTGGGTAAATGGGAAGGATTGACCCGATCATACCTGGATCTATCGGTCTTTGTGGCCCTGCAGTCAGCAGATTCAATTGATTTCGCATAGAGGCGGAGGCTTCCAGTAGATCACTTTGAAAAGATTCCAGTTCTCTAGAAATCTTTTTCGCATCTTCCGTTTTTCCTGTCAGCGTGGCTGCTTTTACTGCTGCTGCCAGGCCTGCGATACTCCATATATTGTCCCAGAAATAATAATCTGCAGGTCCCAGGTGTTCTGCGCTGAATCCAGCCGGCATAAGCTTTTTTTTGTAGCCAGTCTTTCTTTTTGACTCAATCCACTGTGCTCCTTTCATAATGGATGGATAGAGTTCATTCAATATTGATGTATCTCCCGTGTGTTCCACATAATCCAATATACTCCAGATTGCCTGTCCGTTGGAATCCCACTCACCCTCGTGCGATTTAAAAAAACCATTCCGTGCCTGATGCTTCGGAAAAGTAAGTATAACCTTTTTTGCCTGTTCAGGCATGTTCCAGCGAATCATTGCATGAAGCATATATGCAGCATCTCTAAACCAGAACTGTCGGTATGTATAGACTCCCGGTGTCAGGGTATCCGCTGTCTGAAGAGATAACACATATCGTGTCATTATAGCTGCAGCCCGATTCCAGCCGGGTTTTGCAGATTTGAAGCGTGCCATTGAGTCAGTAAGTGTTTCCCACATTTCTGCTGATTTTAAAACTTCTTTTTGCACAATGGATGCCGGATTTCCTCTCTGAATTATCTCGTCCGGTTCAATATTATTTCGCTTCTCTATTTCTATTACGCGAAAAAGGTCCTCTTTTTTCATGGATCCCTTGCGTTTTTTCTGTTCGAGTGTCTCATTGATAAGAACTTCTCTGTAATTCTCCATCTCCATAAGGAGCGGATCTTTTCTATGACGACGGAGGATGCGGCTTTTGCGAATATCGTGGCCTCTTCTGTTCGGTTCAAAGGGCAGTGTCTTGCGGTCATAGGTTCTCGCTGCGAAGCAAATCGATCCTTTGCCGCTTGCATTAAATACTATGGATCCGGTTGCTATACCATAAGAGCACTCTACGGAGTTACTTTCATTTGATATGAAATAAGCATCTCCTCCATTTAAATTACTGAGTTTAACCTGGTCGGGATGCTGGAATAAAATAATTTCAGGAATTTCATTTATATGAATGATGGATGAGCCGTCCTCTTCATGAGTAACCTTGATCTTTTGAATGGGTGCTGCCCCCTCTGTATTGAATGGTCTGATCCCAAGTATGATTTTTACGGAATGATTCTCTTTTATTTCGTATACAAGGGAGGAAATGACTATATCCGGTTCGTCTGATGCTCCGGCGCTAACCTGGGTTATCCTTGCAAGATCGCTCTTGAAAAGTGTGATGGGAACAGGCATATCTCTATACAGACGCTGTTTTACTTTTACCTGTTCTCTTGTCGGCAGTAGTACGCTTCCATTTTCTTCAATGGCAACTTCTATTGAATAATATCCGGCTACCGGAGCCAGTGCCCCGGCGGGATCAATCAAAGAAAAATGATCTCCTCGGGGAGAGCGAAACCCCATCCATGTTCTATGGGTAATATTTATATTTAACGGCGAAGATGCCCTTGGAATGAAGGCTGGATCTTCAGGGTTATACTGCTTTTCCACCCAGTAGGGTCCTGCAAAGTTTCTGTAAAATTGAAAGAAACAGTAATTCCAGACACCGGAGGCAATGACATGAGAAGCAAATGGTAAATTTTCTGTAGGGAAGGCAGCTTTTGAGGGATTGCTCAGGCGAAATCCGGCTGATATCAAATTACCAACTTCGGGATGAATCCCGAAAAATCCCGCAATACGATTGATAACAGATTGTAACAACTTAGGTTTCATTTTATGGGCCCGCTCCATGCAGTATTCGGGACCTGCTTATGAACGGCAAGAACGAATTCTTAAAAATAGTAATAACCTTTAACTTATCATTGATTACATCGGAAAGCGCCAATCGGAAAAGTTCATATTTTTATTACAATATTTTTGAATAGCAGGCTTCGCAGCAGGCAGTTATTGAATATAATGCATTGAAGCAATGGAAGGCTTGCTGCAGTTTGTATTCCCCGTGTATATTTGCTGAAGAATGTGCAATTACCGGAATGGATTTCTTTTCACCTGGGGAGGAGTCCCGCCTTCTCATCCATCATAAGGCTTGTAATAATTGCCGCTCTATCCCTGGGTAATTTTGTAATAAGAAAGGGGACAATAGACTGCTGACCCTCTTCTTCTGCGTTCTTTTCCATCTGGATAAATACATCGACGAGATCGGAATTGCTCCAGCCTGCGACAATAGCCACCGCATCATCCGGAGGCATGGCTCCAATTCTTCCGGCCATATCCATAATCATTTTATCACGATTGATCTGTTCCTGACGAACCTGTTCCAGCCGGGTTTTCTCTTCAGTAAGACCCTTCTTTTGATCTTCCAGTTCCTGCAGCTTTTGTTGTAACTCCTGTTTTTCCATTTCAAGTGTGGCGGCGGTTTCCTGGAGCTTCAGTTTTTCTTCTTCCAGACGATCCTGTTCTTTGGCCAGTCTTTCCAGTTCGAGTTCTGTCGGGCTATCATCATCTATAGCAACAATGGGAGCCTCCTCTGAAATAAAGGGGAGGTACTCCTGCAATCGAATAATACCCCAGGTATCCAGGAGGTAAAAGAAAACACCAATTGAAAAGAGTATTACAAGTGTCAGATAAGCAATCTTTACTTTATCGGAAAACCGCATAATAATTAGTTCCTCGTCTTTGCTGTTGCGTTACGATCTTTCCACCGGGCAGCTATACGATCCAGGTTTTCTATGCGTCGTGTCAGGTCATTGATTGTCATTTCAAGTTCTCCCAGACCTTCGCGTCGTTGTTCAATTTCACTTTTTGCAGGAGAGACTTCCATAGAGTTGAAAATACGATCAAAAAAGCTCTCCCTGCGAGCTGCATCTTCTGATTCTTCCAAAGTTATTTTCTGAATCAGAGGCGGAGTTCTATCTTTTCTTCTTGTCCGGGTAGTCCATGCCCACTCGTTCAAAGTATTCTTTGACGTAATCTCGTTTTTCTTCGGGGAGCTCGTTTTCTCCGGCATAAATGTCCGGAGTCTGTTCATCCCGGTATTCATCACTGAACTTATCTTCTTTTTCATAATGTCCTCTGGTTTCAAACGGATCTTTTAACGGATTGGAATGTCGAAGCATCGCCGATTCTTCCAGCTCTTTTGCTTCCAGGCGTCTTGTTTCATGATTGTACTCCGCCTGCCTTTTCTCTTTCAGTAATTCAACAATTCTCTTTTTTTTTCGTGCTTCTGTAACTTTTTGTTGTTCGCTTTCCAGTTCCGGAGTCATGCTTTCCATTCGTTCTTTTGCACTGGCCGCCTGATCTTCCAGTCTGCTTATATACCGCTGGTGCATTTTATAATGTTCCGGATCATATCGAATCTGTTTTGAAAGTGAGATATGTGAGCTGACCTCATCTTCTATTTCCTGGATAGATTCCTGAAACTGACCTGCGTGTTCATTGTATCGCAGCATAACATGGGAAAGCTCGCTTATAGCCCTGTTCTCATCCAGCTTTCTCAGTTTTAATAGTGTCTCCAGGTGGAATTTGAATTTTTTCCTAATAGTAAGTCTCCTCTAACTCTACATTTACCAGGTCATTCAAGGATTGCAGAGATTCATCGAAGCGGGCACCTTCTTCGATTCTCTGTTTTAGATGATTGTTAATGGACGGCATTTTTTCTATAGCCTCATCCAGGAGAGGGTTGGAACCTCTGGCGTAGGCTCCCAGGTTTATAATTTCTTCATTCTCAAGATAAGTAGAAAGTAATGATTTCAACTGTCTTGCATTGTCAAGATGATCCGGTGATATAATCCGGTCCATTACCCTGGATATTGACTCGGTGATTTCAATGGAGGGGTAGTGGCCCTTATGAGCAAGGCGTCTTGATAAAACAATATGACCATCGAGAATACCCCTGGCGCTGTCAGCCACGGGATCGTTCATATCATCACCTTCCACAAGAACCGTAAAAAAACCGGTTATACTTCCTGATTCTGTAGTACCGGCTCTTTCCACAAGTCGACTCAGCTTGTGCCAGACTGCCGGTGGATATCCGCCTGGACCGAGCTGGTCACCGGAAGCGATACCAATCTCTCTGAGGGCCATGCTGTAACGAGTTAGCGAGTCCATCATCAGGTTTACATGTTTCCCCTGGTCGCGAAAGAACTCGGCGGCACTCAGTGCGAATCCTGCTGCATAGACCTTTTCCATGGCGCTGCGGTCACTTGTTGCAACGAATAGAACAGACCTTTTGAGTCCCTCTTCTCCCAGATCATGCTCGATAAAGTCACGAACCTCACGACCACGTTCACCGACAAGGCATATAACATTGATATCGGCTTTTGTATAACGTGCGATCATACCAAGAAGGGTTGATTTGCCAACACCGGTACCGGCAAAAATTCCGATCCTCTGCCCGCGTCCGATTGTAAGGAGAGAGTCAATGGCGCGCACGCCTGTAACCAGTGTTTCATGGATAGGGACCCGGCTTGTGGCTTCAGGGGGATCGTTATCAGCCACGCGTCTCTGGTCCGATATAATCGGATTTTTTTTATCCAGGGGTCTGCCCATACCGTCCATAACCCGGCCAAGAAGGTCATTGGATACATAGATCTCCTGCTGTCTGCCTATTGCATGGACATTGGAGTTTGGAGCAACTCCTGTAATGGAACCCAGGGGCATAAGTATGAGGCGATTTGCCTGGAAACCTACAACTTCACACCTTATGAAATCTCCATCCAGCTTTTCAACACGACAGATATCCCCGATGCTCACATCAGGAGGTCCGTCAGAAATAATTGACATTCCGGCAACCTGGACGACTCTACCCATTGGCCGCATGGGATCAAAGCTCTCCATGAGAGTTTTGTATTTGCTTAGAAAATCGAAGTTTTTATTGAGCTTTTTCTCAATCATATATATGATCTGGCCGGAATGTAGTTTAGAAACAGGTGACCCGGTTAATGCAACATAATCCTTCCCAATGTACAACAATTTTTCAAGGTCATGGTTTACTTTTTCAAAAAAAATAGAAAATATTCCTGCGGAGTATCATGCAAATCCAATGGACAGAAAACAGCCCTGTTTGTAACTAGAGGGGGATATGATGAATCAAAGAACTCAGTTTGAAGGAATGGTTGCCTCAAGCGGTATGGCTCTAGGAAACGCCGTACATCTACCTGATTTTGTTGCTACTGTTCCTCAGAGAAGTATTGATTTAGAGCTTATTTCCCACGAACTCACCCGGTTTGAGGAGGCTCTTACCCGCAGTGAGCTACAGATTCAAACTGTTCTTGAAAATTCCGATCTGGTGGAGGAACATAAGGCCATCTTTGAGGCTCAGATGATGCTCATCCGGGATCCGATGCTTGTGGATCCCACGAAAGAGAAGATTCAAAATGAGCGAATCAATACGGAGTGGGCTCTTGCCGGAGTTCTCGATTCTCTAAAAGAGATGCTTCGAGGAGTAACAGATCCGACGATTCGTGAAAGGGTCAGTGATCTCGAAGATATTGGAAACCGAATCATATCAAATCTTCTTGGAATTGACCATGATGATATAAGGGTCCCGTTTGTTGAAGGTCTTCCTGCAAACTCAATTCTTATTGCTGAGAACATAAGTCCCTCATTAATGCTTCAGATGGGCCGCGGTGTTGCCGGGATCGTCACGGAAAAAGGCGGTGTTACCGGTCATATGGCTATTCTCTGCCGTGATCGTGGTATACCCGCGATAGTGGGTGCTCAAAATATTCGACAGGTTATTCCTGAAGGTGTTCAGATACTACTGGATTGCTCCCGTGGAGTCGTAATCGCTTCTCCCGATGCCGATGACAGGGAACGATATGATGTATACAACAAAGAGCTCCAGCTCTATGATCATTCGGAGATTGTTTCTCCTGTAAATACTGCCGACGGCGATGAGGTTCACCTGTGGGTGAACCTGGATAACAGTGAAGATGCAATTAATATAAATGTGGTCGGCGTTACCGGAGTTGGTCTGTTTCGCACAGAGTTTTTATATTTGAAAAACCCGTTACTTCTGGAGCAGAAGGAAGAACAGGTTCAGATGTATGCTGAGATTCTTCGATTCTTGAAGGGAAAGGTCGTAACCTTTCGATTACTTGATCTCGGAGACGATAAGACCCTGCACGCGCCCATTTACCGATATGCCGGTGCGGCGACTGACTCAATGTCGCTTCGAGGTATTCGATTTCTTCTTGCGAACATATCACTTATGAGACAGCAGATTTTCTCCATAGTGCGCGCTGCAATAAGGGAGAATATTGAGTCTGAAAAATGCAGGATCATGATTCCCATGGTAACCCGGCTGGAGGAGATCATCGAGGTCCGAAGGGCGCTTGAGGAAGTTCGATCCGAAATCCAGAAAGAGACCGGAGTTGAAGTCCCCTTGTTTCCGCTGGGTATTATGCTGGAAACACCTGCAGCCTGCTTGATGGCCGATATCTTCTCTGATTATGTAGATTTTTTCAGTCTGGGAACCAATGACCTGGCACAGTACACGCTTGCTCTCAGCCGAGGAGAATCACGAAAAGAGGATGATCAGTTTTTTCAACCGGCACTGTATCGTATGATTCGTATTGCCGTGGAAAAAGCAAAGCGACCGGTTTCAGTATGCGGTGAGATTGCTGGAATGGTTGAGTTGATTCCGGTTCTTGTAGGACTTGGAATTCGCAATCTCAGTGTTTCGGTTTCAGCTCTGCAAAAAACGTACGCTGCACTGAGTGTCTGTAATGTCCAGGGATGCACGGAACGCAGCAATGAGATGCTTGAGACAAGCGATGCCAGGGAATTTCGCCGTTTGATAAAATCACAATGGAGAGATTGAGCGGCTCCATTTTTTTGTCAGGAATTCTCAAATAGATTTTTGATCTGATCCGGTAAAGGGGATTCTATTATTCGTGTTCCCCCATCGGGATGAGGGAATTCCAGAAGTGTGCTATGCAGGGCTGTGTGACGCAGGCGAAGTCTGGAAATATCGTTGTCCTCATCGCCATCTTCCAGGAGGCTTATATACAGGTTCTCGTCAATGCCATAAATCCTGTCACCAATTATCGGATACCCAAGACTGAAAAGTGTTGCTCGAATCTGATGCGTCCGTCCTGTATGAATTCTCGCTCTTATAAGGGAAATCTTTTCGGAGCGATTGATCTTTTCAGGAAACAATTCAGTCCGGGACGTTTCTCCATCATCGGGAGCTTTTCCGGAATTGTAAATATCAGAAGATAGATGGAACCTTCTTTTTCGCCTGATAATGCTTTCTTTGTCGTAGGTTATATAACCGCAGGCATCAATGTAAGAGTCAAAGATCCCTTCAACGGCCACAAGATACTCTTTTCTGACACGATGATCAAGAAAAGTTTTTTGCAGAAAGGCTGAGTCTGCAGGTGTTTTTGCCATAAGAAGTACTCCGCTTGTTTCTCGATCAAGACGGTGAACAAAGTGAGCCACAAAATCCGGACCATACTTTTCTTTAAGCAAATAAAGCAATGTGTTTTTATAGTAATTACCCGAGGGATGAACGGGAAGGTTTGAAGGTTTATCAATTACAAGAACATGATCATCTTCCAGAAGGATTCCATAATCGGAATTAACATCGGCCTCCTGTTTTTTTGTAAAACTGAAGGTCACGGTATCACCTTCACGACACTTACGCGAAGGACGAACGACTTCTTCATTTACGAAAACGTTTCCATCCCGGATTCTCTCCTGCCAGCTATTTCGACTGTAAGCTGGATAGCGCCGGTGAAGAATCATATCCAGTCGTATTCCACTTTCAGAGGGTAGTAGCGAAATATTGATCGTATACTCCTGTTCGCCGGAAGTTTCTCCGTTTGCTGCAGGTTCAATTGATGATTCGGATATCTGCGTCATGTTTCTTTCGATCTGCCCTCTCTACTGAATAAAATTCTTTATACTATGAGTTATACTGGCTCTCTATTTAAAGTATAATCTCACTCCATAGAATCAAATATTTTATGCAACTATCATTCTTTTCTTACGCAGTAATATTGCAGCCATGCTGATATGGTAAAAAACAGCGGATATGTCTCTGTAAATTGAGCGATCGAATACCCTATCGTATTCTCTGCCAGGTATACATGGCTATCTACATTTTTCGGTTAATCCGGAGGAAAAGGGAGATGATTTATGAACACAGCCAACCAGGTGAATACATGGTATGAGGTAATCCGGGATAAAGATGAAATGCAAAAAATCATACACCTGCTTGTCTCATTTGATGAGAAGACCGGGAGATTACAGAATTTTACAGGGCAGGATGGACATTATATGCGAAAATCTCTATCCGTTGCGCACCTTGCGGATATTCGTATATTTTTAAGAAATCCGGGAGGGTATGTTTACTCTGTAATTGGTGAGATAAGCTCTTCCGCTGGTTTTTTAGTAACAAACTGGATTCATGAAGACGGTATTCGCGTTGAAAGGGAAGATATGAAAAATGATCCGGAACATCCGGTGCATACGATAATTTGTGTTACTGATATTTACGAAAAAAATAAGAACGAGCTGATGAAGGAGAGTGATAAGATGATTTTGTGTTCTGCAACTCAGGAGTTGATGGAAAGGGGGAGAGAGACGGGAGAGTCGTGAAAATTAAAAGGCTTATATTTCCCGGAAACGTGATTTCACAAGAAACAGTGGAAATATTTATTCAAAAAGATTTCGATGTATTAAGTTCAGTTATGTAAAAGTGTGGCGGCTTCTCCATTACGTGAGTGTGATGGGCTGCCTCGGAGCAAGAGTGCATAAATGTTCGCTTGTTCCGAGGATAAAAGACGTTCTTAAGCCCGTTCACGCTTTACATAGAATTCTTCGCAATTAAATCGCGTACTTGTAACCGAATGTAAAAAATGTTCCATTTAATGTTACAGGATACGTGGGGGCTGAAGTCATATGTTTCAAACCACCAAGATCTTTTGTCTGTCCATTCCCCTGACCACCGGCAAAAATATGGTTAATTTCAATGAATAGTTTGTCACCGCTTGCAACTTCGGTTTCAGCACCAATTAGCAGTTGAAAGCCAATTCCATTTGCACTGAATCGCGTCGATTCGTGCAGAAGTCCACCACCCAGGCTTGCCCCGGTTGTTGCATCGAGCGATGTTGTCGCGCCTATGGGAATCCCGAGAAGATTTGTTGGAATATCTCCCATGTTCATTCCGCCTACCTGGAAATAACCATCAAAGTAGTTTAATCCCATTGCGGCATAAACAGATGAACTTTCACCGACATCATTTTTAATACCCAGATAAACCGGAACATAAAACATGCGATAGTCCCAATTAATATCGAGCCATTTCATTCCGGCAACAGAAGATTCAGTATTACCGCCGGAAATTTTGAATATATAAGAGGCACCGACACGAGTAAACATTGTCTCCCATTCATATTCATAGAATAGATTGGTGACAAGACCGGTCATGGACCCGTTTGTTTTCGCATCTATAATTCCACCGGTAACACGCTTATATGAAATTAATTTGTTTTCTGGAACGATTACTTGTGAGGGGACTCCGGGTTGTTCTGTCTGGCATGCAGTAGGATCAGCGGCACCCGAGCAACCCTGGCCCAGCACAGCTCCTGTCATGGATGGGTGGTTCCCGAGAGAAGAATCCAGTCCGTCAAGCATGATGGTGTCACCGAGGTTATTGAGGTCGGACATTAAACCAACACTTCCTCCAAAATAACTACCACGGGCATGGATTGATCCGGCAAAGAATAGAAAACTAACGGATACCAGAATGATATATTTTTTCATACTTTGAAAGCTCCTGAAATAAAAATTTATTACATAAACATTTTAATATTGATTCAATTTCCGCATTGTATGATTGCGAAATTCTTTATTATAATGTGATACTGTAATATTTTGAATGATTCAAAATGGACAAACATTTTTCTATAAAATGTTGAATTTCTCGATATTTTATAGATTGTAGAATAAGTTTGAGCAACAGCCGTTTGTCAAGTAGTGTGAGGATATGCGTTAAAGTATTTTATTCTAAGAATGTTAGTTGTTTGACTAGCTTGATCGAAGTGTGAATAAAATTATAAATGTATATTTTATAAACACTGTTCATACATTGTTTTTTGAAGTATCATGAAATGATATTTGTAAGTAATGTTTTACTATCCCATTTGAGTGATGTTTCGACAGGATATCAGGAGTTTTATAGGAAAAAAAATATGAGGGACTGGCACTATTTATTATGTATTCCTTTCAAGTGTGACTCCAGGCAACCTGTAATCACACATATCCTCAAACTGCAATATTCATAATTTATACAGAATATTACGCTCTATATACCCACAGGTTCGACTTGAATTACAGCGGGAGAGGTTTCCAGATTGCATGTCACGGCAGCTCACCATGTGTCTCCAGGCAATATACTTTTGGACGTTGTATTGGAAACGCAATTGTCTACGAATTCTCCTGTGTCGTGCTTACTTTCATCTATTCCAGCGAGATCTGAAACAACTACTCCATTGAACAGGATGTATACCTTAAAGTAAAAACCAAAATATGCTGAGTTACTATAATAAATATGATGCCGCACTGCTGGCAAAAATGGTATATAGCAAAGCCATTGCATTTATGATTTGCCTGATTTCAGGGGACTCCGCTCATGCCCGGTATTCCCATGTTTTCGTAGGATGATATCAGCAGTAAGAGTAACAAAGATAAGATTGAAATTGTTTTTTCAATTATTTCTCCTTGAAAGATTGAATGATAGCCAGGAAGAAATATCAAGTTATAGAATCGCATAATTTCATCCAGCTTCAATTGATACCGTTGATATCTTTACGCGTTAATTATAATCTTTCGAAGTATTAACGATTGCTGTCAGATTGATTCGATTACCAGCGATTTTTTTTTGAATTATCCGGGAATTTCTGAACTTTTTATACACTGATTTGTATGAAAGAACAAATTCGAATGATTGGTGAGCCCTTCTCAAGTTCCCGTTCGACCCTGTTGATTCCAGGTTCCTATCATGAACGGTTTTTCAATAGCTTCAGGAAAGTAAGGAATCTTCCTCTCTCGTTTTATTTGCAGCGTTTGCTGGATGATCCTCTGCTGCATCATAAGTTGAGTTTTCTCAAGGCGCCGAGGTGGAAGAAGGTATATCAGTCCGAGGGGCAGGATCTTCGCCGGGTTAATTTTTATCCTGATGAGAGGGACTGGGCTCGTCTTTCGGCTATTTCCAATGCCACTGGTTTTTCCCGTTGTTTCATTTTTGTTTATTTGATGCTTGTTGATATGGGTGTGATCTCTCTGGAAAATGGTGGAACTAATCCATATTACAAGAAGAGAGTATGGAATCCTTTGACCTTTTGTTCGGTTTTAATAGACTCAAGTTACAGAAAGCTAACAAGGATACTCCAAACATAGACCATAACCACCTGCAGCAAGGTAACCTGCTGTAAAAAGCAACAAACTCATTCGATTTGGCACAGGCTGGATATCAAAAAAATATGTATGTGTATTCCTATTCCTTATGCTTGCTCAGAGGCGTGTTACCAGATAACAATCTGAAGAAAATGAATAATCGGATATATAATTTAGATTTCATAAGCCTGGTTGGCCAGTCGGTCAGCGTCTGCATTTTGAGCACGAGGAACATGTGAAATCTTCCAGGTTTGAATTTTTTTTAAAAGTTCCATGCATTTCTTATGAAGCGGTTTCAGATCTTCTTTTTTTACCCTATAAATTCCAAGGATCTGTTTGACTACCAGTTCGGAGTCCATCCGAATCTCGAGTGTGGGTCTGGAGTTCTCCCTTTCCGAAACATCCAGCACTGCCTGAAGGCCCAGAATAAGAGACTGGTATTCGGCTACATTGTTTGTGAAACTGCCGAGAAACTCAGAAATCTCCTCAAGGGTTTCTCCCGAATTCGCATCTTTGATTATGGCTCCTGCAGCAGCGGGACCGGGATTTCCTCTGGAAGCTCCATCACAATTCAGTGTATAACTTTTTACCTGGGTCATAGGTCAGAGTTGATTATTGTCATTATATGCAAAAGCATTTCCTGCAGGGAGAGGAGAATTTCGTAATTGAAATTTGCACATATCTTTGTTTCATTCATGTAACCGTATACAGGAATAATAGTCTCAATAGGAAAATTATATTTTTACTGACCGGGAAGTATCGAGTTTTTTTTGTGTAATCTATGAAATTATCGCGTCATAACATGGAACTTCTGGCCCCGGCCGGTAATTTTGAGAAGCTTAAAATTGCTCTGCATTATGGAGCTGACGCGCTATATGCCGGTCTTTCCGAATTCAGCCTTCGTGCCCAGACAGGAACTTTTTCTGCCGAGGATTTAAAAGAGTGGATTGATTATGTTCACGGGAAGGGCCGAAAGATTTATGTTACTGCAAATATTTATGCGCATAATCGTGACCTGGAAGGATTGCGAGAACATGCGCGATATTTAAATGAGGTCAGGCCTGACGGAATCGTCCTGAGTGATCCTGGAGTATTTGAGGTTATGCGAACCGATGCTCCGGGAATACCAATACATATAAGTACTCAGGCAAATGTAACAAACCTTGAATCGGCCAGATTCTGGAAACGAATGGGTGCCGAACGTGTCGTTCTTGCGCGTGAATTATCACTGGAAGAAATACGCGATATATATAATGCAACACAGATGGAGCTTGAAGCGTTTGTTCATGGCGCTGTCTGTATTGCATATTCAGGTAGATGTTTTATTTCAAGTTATATGAGCAATCGTTCGGGTAATCGCGGAGAGTGTGCTAACTCCTGCCGCTGGAATTACAGCCTGGTCGAAGAGAAGCGTCCTGGAGAATACTATCCTGTGATTGAAGACGATCGAGGGACCTATATAATGAGTTCTAAAGATCTCTGTATGATTGGATACCTTGGAGAATTACTTTCTGCCGGTGTTATGAGTTTTAAACTCGAAGGACGCATGAAAGGGATTAACTATGCTGCGGGAGTTGTTAAGATTTACAGAGAAGCTCTTGATATGCTCTCCAGGGGAGAGGATACTGCTTCGAGAGTGGACGGCTGGATGAACGAACTCTCCTTCTTTTCGAGTCGCGGTTTTACAACCGGTATGTATCTCGGTCCTCAGCCGGATGAAGACTATTCGCATGATGGTGTCGCTTATGTTAGATCCGAATACGAACTGGCAGGTATTATAGATTCATTTTGGGATGATACTGATAAAAAAAATACGGCTATGATCTCAGTTCGAAATACTCTTCGGCCGGGAGATGAGCTTGTCTACCTGAGCCCCGGTCTTGAGGATCGTCATATTCCGCTCGAGGATATGACTCGCGTGGATGGTCGTCCCGTAGATATTGCGAAAAACGGTGAAACCATCCTGCTTGGAGTTCCGGAAGGAGTAAGGCCGATGGATCTTATTCGTGTAAAAAAGTCTAAAACCCAGGTTACTGCTGCGGACAGTGTTAAACCATAATGCTGCAGTAATTTTTATGGACCTTATAAATGCAAACCGTACCGGGCAGTAAAATTTTTAGGTCACTGTTTCATCGAAAACTCATGCGGCGATAGTGCTGAGTGAATTCAGGTGTTTTTTAGCCCTCCCAATGTAGATCTCAGCTACACGTTTCTGCGGATTGATCGCCAGGTTTAACATCCACAATACTATCTCTTCCAATAAACTCCAGAAATTGTCGTGGGACGAAACGTCCATATGTAAGATTAATTTTGGAAAGCGCAGGTGTGTGCGAATTCTTGCAAGCAGTTCGTTTTTTGAATCAGGTTTGGTCAGATAGTCATTGGCTCAGGTTGTTTCAAATTCTGCATCGTCACTGTGTCGAACCTTTGAAACAGTTTTATCTCCGATACAGAATCGGATTCCTCATGTTTATCCGTGGTAACAGGCCAATCAGAAGCGCCGTAATTGTATCTGTAATTATATATAGACGATTTCGCAGGATAATAACCGGAGCATAGGCTTTGTCCTCATAGGCAGCAACGGTTATTACCCATCGTATCTCAGGATTTATACTTCCGTCAGCTTGAGTATAATTGAATTCACACATGTAACCGATCTTTTTCTGGTAATCACTTCATTAGTTGGCAGTCCGGCAAGGCTCTTTATTACACGAAGAGTCGCTTCTTTTGTGGGTCTGTATGATTTTAGAAAAGTAAGGATATATTGATATATAATACTCGGACGGAATTTTCAATATGCAAAGAGATGCGATCAGCACAAGGCACCTTTTTCAAACATATCCATCGGGTTGTCATATATAAACTGCAGGCTTGTTTCTCTTCTGATTCGAGATGACTCAATTATCTTTCCGGTTGCATTATCTTCTGAATTGAAATAAGGACGTGCAAGTCCAATAGAAATGGCTGCCCGTGCATAAAACTCTTCGCGGGAAGGGTGCTTGAGAGAGCAAACATTGTAAATCCCGGACATTTCCAAATGTCTCAATGCATAGTAGATTGCATTTGCTGCATCTTCCCCGTGAATCAGGTTTACTCTTTTATTCGGATTGCCGGCATCCTTTTTATTTATTAGAAAGCGGCCAGGATGTCTGTTTTTTCCAACAAGTCCTGCCATACGAAAAATTATTGATGAGCTATCATGACTGATTACCTCTCTCTCCGCAAGCAGTACAGCTTTTCCGGTTGTGCGCGAGGGGGCTGGTTCTGTCTGTTCTGAGACAGGTCCATCCACGTCCGGATAGACTGCTGTAGAGCTAATGAATATAATTCGTGTTTTCTTACCCGGTGGAATTCGTTCAAGAATCCGTGCTATTATCCGGGGATACTCCTCGGCGGCATTGTGCGCTCTACCTGGCGGAATAGATATCAGCATAGCGTCGGTCTCAAAGAGTTCCGGGGAAGCACCATCGAGTCGGTCCGGTCTTGCACGAAATACGATTGGTCGAATATGATTTGTATTTAACTCCTCTCTTTTCTCCGGATTGGTGGTGCTTCCGATAACATCGAGTCCATGTTCCGACATTTTTCGTCCCGCTATCTGACCCAGCCAGCCGCAACCTATGATAGCAACACTTTTAATACTCATTTACAGTGGATCCCCCTGAAGATTCATATTTTATAACCGGGCTGAATTTTTCTGTAAACACTATATAAGAAGATCCTAAAAAAAATAATGTATGGGCTAAATCATCTAAAAAGAGGTTGACCGGGAATGTGCCTGGAATATATTGGCCTTCTGGTGCTGATAGAGA
>JBNKQE010000014.1:0-27266 GCA_050295715.1 Leptospirales bacterium | reverse complement strand
CCGTTTTGCCAGAGTCGGGGGAGTAAAAGCCGTTTTTTTTGATCGCAGGGATGATGGATCTCAACGTCTCAATCATGCATTTATGCGTTATTTTACCTCCAGAGGGACTGTACTTGTAGAAAAGGGTAAGGGATTCTCCAGGAGCGCGGGTCATTTCTTTAAGTCTATTATGGAAGAAAATGCAAAGGCAGGACTGCCTGTGGCCATTTTGAGGGCTTCTTACAGGACTGCAGAGAAATTTTCAGATCAGTCTATAAGAGTTATTTTGCCCGGAATTATTTAAGATTACACGCCTATGCTTATTGTACGGCAAGTAGCGATTTCCAAATTTACGCCCTCTCAGCGCCTTTGATCTGACTGTCATAAATATGTGTCACAGATGAAATCCACACAGGATGTATTTGTGAAATTATCCCGCAATGACTTTATTTTGTTTGCATGATTTCAAGGGGGATTTCACCTTTAACCTGCATACGGGGGAGTGTACTTATTTCAGTATATCAGGAACCTGCGTAAACAATTGTAATCGAACCTAATACCCAATGAACTCATCGAAAGAAAATTTTTTATCATTTATACTTCCTCTGGTCATCCTTGTGGTGCTTGTATTTGGCTTTAAATGGTCAGTACTGGACGCAAATAACATTCCCAGTGGTTCTATGATCCCAACACTGAAGATTGGGGATTACTTATTTGTAAATAAAATGCGTTACTCTTTTCGCATTCCGTATACAGATATTGAACTTTTTCGATACGATGATCCACAGAGAGGTGATATAATAACCTTTATTCCTCCGGCAAATGTTGATTCCGGAAAGCATTACGTAAAAAGAGTTATGGCAATGCCCGGAGATATGGTGAGAATAAGGAACATTCCTGCCTGCAGCATTAAGATGATGCTCAGATACTCTCAGGACAATGAAATAAAACCTGATGATATAATTAAGAATGTAGCCGCGGAGAATAGCGAGTCTCACGATTATGAATGCGGATCATATTATTCCAGTGGACGCTATGGAGAACCTATTGTCGCGATTGTTGAATATCGTGAAAAAGGCGTAGGCCCCTGGAGACATTATAAATTAAGAGAGTATGATTCGGAACAGGCTCAAAAGCTGCTCTCCGATGCGGATAATATAAAGGTCATACATCCTGATTTAATCCCGCCGGAGTTACGGCAGGATCACCTTCTTCCCGTAGTATTTGAAGAAGTTGTGGGTGACAGGACACATCTATTGGTAGAGACCTCATTTTCAGCGGAACCATATCCTGAGAAGATCTGCCCTGAGATTTCAACTACCGGATGTTTAATCCCCGAGGACTACTATCTGGCTATGGGCGACAATAGAGATGACTCAAAAGACTCAAGGTATATAGGATTAATCCCCAGGGGCTCCATTCTTGGAAAAGCTCTCGTTATTTACTTCAGTATCAACTGGCGTGATCAGATTTGTGAACACTATGTGAAGGATTTTCAGGATGCTCGTGGAGCGGAGAGGGGATATAGCCTCGAAGATTTTCCGCCGGAAGATCAGTATCGATATTGTTCCAGAATGGATGCTATGGCAGGCTATGAAGGTCTTGTCTCCTATCTAAAAAGAACAATCCTGTATAGAATTCCCAGGCTTGATGTCCGCTGGGGTCGCATCGCCAGAATTCTCGAATAGGTTGTGACCGGGTTTTTCCAGGGGGTAGACTTTACCTCCTGTAAAACGTCGGTCTGCAGGGGCCTGCAACGCTCTATGAAGGCGTATCAAAGCCTCTGCCCTGGTCTTCCCCATAGATCCGATTTTTTCATGGTTGCAGTGAGCGGTCCATAATCCCATTGTATCTTTTACATCAATTGAATACATTATTCCTATGTTCGGAATACTGGAAAGTGTTTTGTAGAAATTTTACGGAGGAAGTATGTCAGATTCTCAAAAACCCAGGAATGGGCCTATGCCTCTCGTATATTATGCCAGCATTGCTTTTGAATTTATTGGCTTCCTTTTTTTACCAGCACTGGGAGGGTATCTGCTGGATACGATGGTGTTCAATGAGGGACCTGATGCAAAACCTTCCTGGAGTTTTGTTATAGGGTTATTTGTCGGATTCGGTTTTGGTGTGTACCATTTATACACAATGGCCCGGAAAATGGCAAGAGAGGGGTTCGCTCCCACGGAAAGTAAGGATGTTCGAGAGGCAAAGTATAAAAACGTCAATGCGACATCTGATCGTATCCATTCAGATCTGGATGAATTGAGTAAGAAAATAGACTCAATAGTTGATAAAAGGAAACAAAAGAAAAAATAAGATGGTTCCAGCCCTATTCAAAAAAAATAATCTTGCAATTTTAGTCGCCCTTTGCGCTGTGTTAACAGGCATTCCCGTTGCTCTGGCAATCGGTTATCAAGTAGTTCCGGATGAAGAGCTTAGCAGAGACGTGCGATACATTTTGCATGGATTCGCCTTTTTTCTTTCGTATCCAATGTATTTAATGGGTGTAACGCTCATATTCAGGAAGCCAACTGTAGCCATGATTCTGACTATGGGGGGCACTGGATTGCGATTTCTTGGATTTGCACTGGTTGCAGCAGTGGTAATGCTTAAATATCGGGCAATAATGAAACCTGTAGTTATGATTTATTTTATTTCTATAGCAAGCTTTTTAATTTTTGAGCTTGTCAGCATAACAGGGTTGCATTTTTATGCTCGCAAAAAATAGTTTTATTCGGCACCCTCATGAACAAAAAATATCGATTCCTCATTACAGCATTTACATTCATTTTATCTGTTGGCATGATCAATGGTCTTGGAGCCCAGAGCGCAGAAGACGGTCATGCTGAAAAGACAGGATACGATCTACAGGCAGTTCTTACCCATCACCTGATGGACTCTCCGGTTGTGGAGTGGAATATAGGCGGTAAAAAAGTTTATCGCGGAGAAGAGGGCTTTGAAAGCACTCCATTCATTAAAAGTTATGTTTTTCATGACGACAGGGGTGAGTATCGCTGGGTTGGCGGTGTCCCCATGCACATTACGCGTCGTGTGGCGATGATGTTTGTTGTGAGCATCCTGCTGGTTCTTGTATTCGTAGTTGCGGCCAGAAAAATTTCTGGCAACCATCTTCGGGTAAATGGCCGATTTGCAAGCCTGATTGAGTCGCTTGTAACATTTGTCCGCGAAGATATCGCTGAAAACAATATGCATCACCACTCAAAAGGTTTTCAGCCATATATCCTTACTGTATTTTTCTTTATTCTTTTTGCCAACTTGCTTGGACTCTTCCCGCCTGTAGGGGAAATTCTGCATCTGGGTGCAGAGTCGGTGGGCATTGCAAAGCCGGCTCATGGCCATGAAGTTCCATTTCTCGTTGCTCTCTGGCCCGGAATCACTGTAACAGGTGATGTTGCGGTTACACTGAGTCTGGCTGTTATTACAACACTGATGATCTGGATTACAGGTTTTAAGTATCAGGGTCCAAAGTTTCTCTGGCACGTAGTTCCGTCAGGAGTTCACTGGTCTCTGTATATTCTAATGTGGCCGCTGGAATTCATCGTTGGACCACTGGCAAAGGGATTTGCACTGACTGTTCGTCTTCTTGCAAACATGACCGGCGGGCACGTAATTATTCTTGTTCTTATTGGATTTATCTTCCAGTTTCAGAGTCTGTGGATCGCACCCGTTTCCGTTGTCGGAGCAACTGTAATCTATATGCTTGAGATATTTGTAGCGTTCCTGCAGGCTTTCATTTTCGCCCTGCTTTCAGCACTGTTCATCGGGCAGATGATGCACCGTCACTGATGCAAATATAACGTATTTATAGAAAATGCGGCGAAGAGTTGAAACCTGTTGGACACCCTTCGCCCTGAATTAAAGTGTTCTCTTTTAATTAGAAAAAAAGCATAGCCTGATTCGGCAAAAGACGAAACAGGATTGGAGGAAAGGTAGAATGATCAGTTTAGCTTTCATCGGTGTAGGCCTCGGAGCAGGACTTGCACTCGTAGGTGCCGGAGTTGGAATCGGTTTGATTGGAATGGCAGCCGTTGCTGGTATTAGCCGTCAACCAGAAGCAGCCGGTAACATCCTGGTGAACATGGTAATCCCCGCGGCAATGATTGAAGGTGCTGCACTTTTCGCACTGGTAATTTTCTTCCTGATGAGTGGAAACATCGACAAGGAAGTTCTTAACAATTTCGCTGCAGGCGGAGCTTCCGGGGCTGCTACTGAGCAGGTATCCCATTAATTTCGGAATTTCGATTCCGAACAGGCATCGATTTCACTGGAGGCGGACGTGGTACTGGAGTATTTAGCCAGCGAAGGCGGACTAGCGCTTCTGGATGTAAATCCGGGTCTGGTCATCTGGACTACTGTAACATTTATTACAGTATTCCTGGTGCTGAAAAAATTCGCCTGGGGACCCATAGCAACAGCTCTGGACTCTCGGGCGGAAAAGATCCATTCTGACATCGATCGCGCGGATTCAATCCGTAAAGAGGCTGAGGAAAAGCTTAACGATTATTTGGCTAAGCTTGACTCACTGAAAGACGAAGGTCAGCAGATTGTCAGTGAAGCCAGAAAAGACGCGGAAAAGCTGAAAGAAGAAATTCTCGAAACGGCTCGAAAAGAAGCGGAAGCTCAAGTAGAGCAGGGTGTTCGAGATGTGAAAATGGCGGCGGACCAGGCACTGGAAAAACTTCATAAAGAAGTTGTGAATATTTCAGTGGCAATCGCCGGACAAATAATTGGGAAGACACTAAAGGCTGATGATCACAAGAAGCTTATAGAAGAATCCCTGGAAAAACTTAAAAGCAACAACTGAGTTGCTTGTAGTATAATGTTGTGAAATCAACGGGTAGCAGGTATCTCGAATGATCGAAAATGAAAAGATCGCATCCGTTTATGCCGAGGCTCTGCTTGAGCTGGCCCAGGAAGGGTCAGCTCTGCAGGAAATTGGCGATGAATTAAAGGTCGTCGTCGATGTTCTGGACAAGGACCTGGTTATCTGGAGCTTCTTTAAGTCACCGCTACTGATTGCTGACGAGAAGCTTAAGATCCTGGAAAAGGTAATCAAGCCAAATGTCAGCTCGACGCTTTATAATTTTTTGGGCGTTCTGGCGACGAAGAAACGACTGAGCGCACTTCCTGAAATATATCAATCATATGTCAAACTGCTGGATGAAAGGCTGGGTAGAAGACGGGTTGAGGTAATTGCGTCCACAGAAGTAGATTCTGGACTGGAGAAGAAAATCTCCGAAGCGCTGAAAAGTTATCTCAATGCAGAAGTTATTCTCGATGTCAATATTGATCCTGAGATCATCGGTGGAATGGTGATTCGCAGCGAAGATCTCATGATCGATACAAGCGTCAAGTCCGGACTGGAGAGAATGCGCAGAGCCCTTTTCAAGCGAAAATTACTCGGCGAGGAATTTTATGAAAATTAACGCAGACGAAATCGTAAAAGTTCTTAAACAGGAGATAAAGGGCTTCGAAAGCAAGCTGGACCTCTCAGAGGTTGGCGAAGTTCTCTCCGTAATGGACGGTATTGCCAGGGTTTACGGCCTGGAAAAGGTTATGGCAAATGAGATGGTGGAGTTCGAAGACGGAACTCTCGGTCTTGCTTTTAACCTCGAAGAAACATCTGTAGGTGTTGTTATTCTGGGTGAATACACTCAGATTAGTGAAGGATTCAAAGTCAAAAGACTCGGTCAGATCCTTCAAATCCCGGTAGGGGAAGAGATGCTGGGTCGTGTTGTCGACACAATGGGACAGCCCATTGATGGTCTTGGACCGATTAAGACAAACAAAAAACGTCCTGTTGAGTTTCTCGCGCCTGGTATTTCTAAAAGAGAACCAGTGGGTGTCCCCATGCAGACTGGTATCAAAGCAATTGATGCAATGATCCCAATCGGTAGAGGTCAGCGTGAGCTTATCATTGGTGACCGCGGAACAGGGAAAACGGCAATCGCAATTGATTCTATCATTAACAACCGCGATAGCGGAATGATCAGTGTTTATGTTGCAGTCGGTCAGAAATCATCTAAAGTCGCGGCTATTCGCGAAAAATTAGAGAAAGCCGGGGCTCTTAAAAACACTATTATTGTTGCAGCGAATGCTTCTGACCCTGCTCCCATGCAGTATCTTGCACCATATTCCGGTGCTGCCATGGCTGAATACTTTATGTATGACCATGGAAAAGATACACTTGTTGTGTATGATGACCTGACAAAACAGGCAAATGCTTATCGTCAGATGTCACTACTTCTTCGCCGTCCACCAGGACGTGAAGCCTTCCCTGGAGATGTATTCTATCTCCACAGTCGTCTGCTGGAAAGAGCTGCACGATTGAACAAAGAGAACGGTGGCGGGTCAATGACGGCACTGCCGATTGTTGAGACTCAGGAAGGGGAAGTATCTGCATACATTCCAACAAACGTAATTTCTATCACAGACGGTCAGATTTATCTGTTACCGAACCTGTTCGCATCCGGACAGCGTCCTGCTGTTGACCCGGGTATTTCAGTATCAAGGGTAGGTGGAGCCGCACAGATCAAGGCAATGAAAAAAGTTGCAGGTCGTATTAAAGGGGACCTTTCACAGTTCCGCGATCTGGAAGCTTTTGCACAGCTGGGAACAGAACTGGATGCAGCAACGCAATCACAGCTTGATCGAGGATACAGAATTCTCGAGATCCTGAAGCAGAACGAATCACAACCATCTCCGGTAGAAGAACAGGTTATATCTATCTATGCGGTGAACAAAGGTCACATGGATAAAATTCCTGTACACCTGGTTCGTGAATTCGAGAAGGCTCTAATCGAGCATGTTAAGTCAAGTCACGGTCCCGTTATGAAAGGCCTGCAAGAGAAGAAGGCTATTGATGACGAAGAAGGGCTTGAGAAAATCATGAAGGAATTCGCAGTAGAATTCTTAAAAACCAGGGCAAAGGCCTGAGACTGAGATCGGGGCATTATGGCTGGAGCGAAAGAAATAAAAAAACGGATAGTCTCCGTAAAGAACACCCGGAAAATCACAAGAACTATGGAGATGGTTTCTACGGCCAAATCCAAGAAGATGATGGACCGGGTCAATGCGGCTAAACCGTACGGCGAAAAACTGGTTGAGATCATGGAAAGCCTGAAAGAGAGGGGAGCCGCTATGGAGTCCCCTTATCTTCGCAGTGTGGACCGGCCGAAGAAAGCCATTCTTCTCGTGGTTACGGCCAATCGAGGTCTCTGTGGCGGTTATAACTCAAACGTATTAAAAATGGCACGCCAGCGTTTGAAGGAACTGGAAGAGGATGGAGTTCAAACCGAACTTCACGTGATCGGTAAAAAGGGGATCGGATATTTCAAGTTTCAAAAAATGGAAATGGACGAGAGCCACCTTAGCAAAGAAGATAATATAACTTTCGAAGATTCTCTGGAATTTACTGAAAAGTATATGAGTCGATTTTCTAAAGGCGAAATTGATCTGGTTGAAGTTGTCTCAACAGTATACTACAGCTCTGCCAGTCAAAAGCCAGAGATCAGTGTGGTCCTACCTGTTGGCGGATCCGCAACCAAAAAGAAATCAGCGAAATCAAAGAAAGAGGAAACGGCTGTATCTACCGGTGGAAATATCATTTTTGATCCAGGTCCACAGGTAATACTAACAAAGCTGATTCCTCATTTGATCAAGGCTCATGTTTACAGGCTTTTTCTGGAAGCCGGTGCATCTGAGCAGATCTATCGTAGAGTGGCCATGAAGTCAGCAACGGATGCGGCGGGTGAAATGAACAAAGCACTCAACCGTAAGTATAATAGAATCCGTCAGGCTTCCATTACTCAGGAAATATCGGAGATCGTGGCCGGGGCCGATTCGGTCCAGTAAGAAAGACGGGGTAACCCGTTACGAAATCAATCATAACCCCTGAATCGGGTACAGGATAGAGGCAATGGCAGAAACGAAAACCAAGAAAACTGGAAAAATCCTGCAGGTGATCGGATCCGTTCTGGACGTTTCCTTCGCAGGCGGAAAGCTTCCGGATATCTATAATGCTCTGGAAGTAGAGCGCGTTGACTTCGAAGGAAAAAAAGAGACGATCACTCTTGAAGTGCAGCAGCACATGGGTGGAAGTGTAGTGCGATGTGTTGCACTCAGTTCTACTGACGGTCTGATGAGAGGTCAGGATGTAGCAGATACAGGATCTGCGATTTCAGTGCCGGTAGGTGAACCTACACTGGGAAGAATTTTTAATGTTCTCGGAGAGGTTGTGGATGAGGGGGAGCCTGTAAAAGTTACAGAGCGACGTCCTATCCATGCTTTAGCTCCAGCAATGGAAGACCTGTCTCCGGTTGTTGAGATCTTTGAAACAGGCATCAAGGTTATCGACCTCCTTGCTCCTTACACCAGAGGTGGTAAAACAGGTCTGTTTGGTGGAGCCGGTGTAGGTAAAACCGTACTTATTCAGGAACTTATTAACAATGTGGCGAAAGCCCATGGTGGGTACTCCGTATTTGCCGGTGTTGGTGAGAGAACTCGTGAAGGTAATGACCTCTGGATCGAGATGAAAGAGTCGGGCGTTATTGACAAGACTGTACTTTGTTACGGTCAGATGAATGAGCCGCCAGGAGCTCGTCTTCGTGTTGCTCTTTCAGCCCTGACAATGGCGGAATATCTGCGAGATACAACGGGAGCGGATACGCTTCTTTTCGTAGATAACATCTTCCGTTTCTCACAGGCTGGATCTGAAGTATCTGCACTTCTCGGACGTATGCCGTCAGCGGTAGGTTATCAGCCTACACTGGCTACTGAGATGGGTGCTCTTCAGGAAAGAATTACATCAACTAAAGGCGGATCGATTACATCGGTTCAGGCTGTATATGTTCCGGCGGATGACTTAACTGACCCCGCACCGGCAGCAACTTTTGCGCACCTTGATGCAACTACGGTTCTTAGCCGAAGCATCGCAGAAAAAGCGATTTATCCTGCTGTGGATCCACTGGATTCTACATCTCGTGCCCTGCAGCCTGGTGTTGTGGGTGAAGATCACTACAACCTCTCTCGTGAGGTTCAGAGAATTCTTCAGAGATACAAAGACCTTCAGGATATTATTGCGATTCTGGGTATGGATGAACTTTCAGAAGAAGATAAGATCCTTGTGGGTCGCGCTCGTCGTCTGGAAAGATTCCTCTCTCAACCTTTCCATGTAGCTGAAGTATTTACAGGTTTCCCTGGAAAATATGTGAAGCTGGAAGATACAATACGATCTTTCAAAGAGATTCTGTCCGGTAAGTATGACCACCTGCCAGAACAGGCTTTTTACATGAAAGGCGACATTGATGAAGTGATCGCTCACGCCAAAGAACTTGGCATAGCAATTTAATCAGGGGAGGTGAAACGTGGCTGAAGGAACGACATTTGTAAGTTTGAAAGTCAGTGTTGTATCACCATCAGGATCGATCTTTGAAGGGGAGGTTGCTTCACTGAAAGCGCCCGCTCATGACGGTCTTATGGGGATAATGCCTGGCCACGCTCCCTTACTGGGAATGCTGGGAAATGGACTGTTGACTTGCTATCCTCTCAACGGAAAAGTTGAGAAGTTTGTAATCGATGGTGGATTCCTTGAGGTCGCACCTGGTCGGGTAACAATCCTTGCCAATCATGCGGAAAATCTCAGAGATGTGGACGTGGAAGCAGCTAAAAGCACATTGAGTGAGCTGCAGGCAACAAAAGTCCATGGTGATAGCGAAATCGATCAGCACATGGACAAACTGGAAGCTGCAAGAGTTCGGATTCGATATGGATCTGGCGAAATGCAGGACTGACCTGAAAAACCCCGCAACAGCGGGGTTTTTTGTATTACTTTAGATTTTTCTGATAAATACCACTGCCCGGAGCAATAGAATCCTGAATGGAAATTGGAAAAAGGAGTTACTTTTTAACTCTTTTACTCTAAATTTCTAAAAATACAGGGTTTTACTCACAATAAGCCCCCCTGTGTTCCGATGATTATATTGAATCGGTAACGAAAAAAATCATTATAATAATATGAATGTGACCGGATCGGGACCACTCAATGGTGGAAAAATATAGAACAGACCACACAAATAATGACCTGCTGGAGCTCTCTGGTATGGAGAATGACTCCATTCTTGGTGATACCTTACTGCCTGTTTTCGATGATGAGTCGTTTGATAGGAAAACCGGGAATGATACAGATGAATATTTGAATGTTGTAGATAATTCTGGCCCGGTCAATAGTGTGGATAAGAACTCGATCCAGGATGAAAGAATTATGGATACGGAACTGGGACAGGATCTTGAAATGAAAGAGAATGAGTGGGAACAGTCATCAGCTGAACAATTGTCTTCCAGCAATGATTCTGATATGGAAATTGATCTTTCCGACAACGAGCTGGATGAAATCTTGAGTGATACAGACTCAGACTTCTTTCAGGATCTTGGTGAAGATAATGACTTCACAAATCAAACGGATTCCGGATCGCTGGACCTGGAATTGCCCGAACCAGGGGACCCGTTTGGTAATACGGATAGTATGGAGTTACCGCCGCTGGAAGAGGAGACAGGTCTGGATAATGTTGATGATTTGCATGATCTCACACATGAAGAAATAAATACTACAACCGATGATATGGATGAAGGTCCGGTATCCCTGTCTGAAGACGAACTGGGAAATATTCTCGAAGACGTTGATGAGGGAAATTATCAGGAAGCAACAGGACAATCTCCCGAAGATTTGTTGTTAGGCGATAGCCTGTCTGATGATACCAGGTATTTCGAATCCGGAGATCTTTCAAGTAATGATTTAGAGATACCCGATGATTTCAGTCTGGGCGATTATCAAGAGGAAGAGTCAACAGAAGCCATTTCGGGACTTAATGAGGCTATCGAGGATGGAAATTCACTCGATGATATGAGTATGGGAGGGGTTCCTCCTTTGCCGGATTTCAATAATGGGAATAGTCAGGGTGATGATTTTGTTGATCTGAATGGTGTATCCGGCGAAGAAGATTTTCCTGATGTAACCGACTTCGATACTATCAATTCTGATGCAGATTACTCTACAGCGTTAGAATCGGTTGAACCGGAAATTGCCGGTAGTGCCGGCGGTTTCATCGATGACGAAGATGATGACGATGAGATTACGCTTACTCCGGAAGAGCTGGGAAATATTGTATCGGATGTATCGGATGAAACTGAAGAGATAGCTCCGATTGAGGATACAGAAACCTCCTTTTATGAATTTAATGACCAGGAGCTTGAGGCGACAGCGGATCTGAAAAATGATGTTCCGGATTCTTTCTTTGATCTGGATGAAGAGGATGATGAGCCAATCGCTCTATCCGACGAAGAACTTGAAAACATACTTGATGATGTTGATTCGGATGTGCTGCCTGAAGTATCCGGTATTGATGATGAAATAGCGTCACAGGGTATTGAAGTTGAGGGGACCGCAGCAGAATATGAGCATGATTTTCAGGTAGAACCGGGGTTTACTCCGGAAAGAGAAGAGCTTGTGTCGGATGCTGCTAGCGATGCAAACCTGGATAAAACTGAATTAAAAAAAATGATCTCATACCTTGATGGATTGTTTGATCAGTTGCCCGATGATACAGTACGCGAATTCAGTAAATCTGAATATTTTGATCTTTATAAAAAAATAATGAACGAACTCGGTCTGTGACCGGTTCGGTTATAAATCAGGAACGTTTATGGGTTTGCTGCAAAAAGCAGCTGAGGTGCGAGAAACGGCAGGTTCGGAATCTGCTACCCTGAATCCTCCCCGCGCCCGGGGTCTGCTTGCAAGAGCAGAATCATTTCTGCGCGGTGAGTCCGGTAAATCATATCCTGGTGTCTCAAAATCAATCGGCCGCGGTCTTCTTGCCCGTGCTTCCCATTATCGCGAAAAATGGGAGGCCGATAAACATCGAGCTGATTCACAAAAAGCATCCACAGTCATTGCAGAACCGTTTGCAGCGAAGTCCTCCACCGGTTCGCCTCCGGGTCTTCTTGCCCGAGCATCCCGATTTCGAGAAGAACTACAACAGAAATCATCTACTGATAAATCCTGGTTTGACAAAACCGTGGAGAAGCACCGTACTCATGGATTGCTGGCACGTGCAGAGAAAATGCATGAATCTCCGGAAGCTGAAAGAACAGCACAGGAAGGTCTGCTATCCGGAGCTACTCAGTTACGCGAATCAGAGCAGGTCGAAAAAAATGTAGAGCCTGCAGTAGCAATACCCGGCAGTGAGCCCACTTTCCCGGTGGAAAAGACTGTCAATGATGTTGCACAGTCATCAGAACATCCCGGGGCCGATGGACTTCCCGAGATTTGGCCTCCCGAAGGTGAAGGAGGTCTGCATGAAGATGATGAATTTCTATACGATATCCTGGACGAACCGATTAATGATACTCAGCAGGAACTCACACCGGTTGAAGTAAAAGAGACTTCCGGCGGGTTGCTGTCACGAGCAGAAGAGATGATTGCAGGTGATGCAATAGAGCCTCCAAAGGACACCCACACAGAGTCATACAGCGATATACTGCAGGGTGAAATTCCGGATAACTGGCCTCCTGTGAGCAATGAAGTACAGGGAGCTCATGACGACGATGATTTCATGACCGGGCTTCTCGATGAAGAACCGGAAGGTGAAGTTCAGAAGGAAGAGAAATCGGCTGGTGGTTTACTGGCGAGAGCCGAAAGCTTGCTGGAAGAAGAGAAGATACCACCCGGTGAACTTCAGCCGGAAGATGAACAAACCATAGAGGAGTTACCATCGTATGAGGATGAGACGCAGGACAATTTGTCGGCGGAAGCGGAGAGGGATGCATATAATTCGTCGGAGGAGATTTCGCACGACATCGGTACAGAGGACCTACAGGATGCAGGAACTCGCCTGGAGGATGCGCAGAGTCGGGATAAAGAGGAAACTGCGCCAGAAGAGATTGGCGAGGTGGCTGAAGGTGGACGGGATGAGGATGCAGACAGAGGAGGATTAGAACCTGAACCCTCCGCTGAACAGGAAGAGAGTGAAGGGGATTTTCCTGACCTTGTCTACTCCGGAAACTCCATGCAAAGTGAAGATCCCGCAGCAGACAATCATCTGACTCGAAGTGGAACCCATGAAGATCCATTTGATGAGTGGGAAGAAGAAGCCGAAAAGAATGCGGAAAAAGTAGCCATGAGTCTCTCAGAAGGCGGCGCTCTGCAGTCAGGATCAAAAAATCGATACCTGGTTTCCAGCGAAGAAGAGCCGTTTACAACCAGAGACCTGGGAGACAATCTTGATTCCGGACGAAAGCTTGATAACTATCTCTCTTTGTTTGACCTCACTAAAGAACTTGCAACGGTTGAAGAATTCCGAGATTTCTGGGAGACTATTCTATACGCTCTTCTCGGTCAAACGGGAGCAGAGAAGATTTGTATATTCTCAAATGAAGACGCAAGCGAGAAGGGAAATATACTGCACCCCATTGTTCATAGCGGAGTTGATATTGAAGAAGGGCTGGCCATCAAACCTGGTGATGAGATCTATGAACGTTGTATAAAAAGCGGTGGTTTTAAGTATGCAGAAGAGATGGGAAAAGCCGCTCTCTCGTCGCAGGAACAGACGCTTCTTGGTGTAACAGACGCATATGTAATTCTACCGGTTCGGCGGCAGGATAGATTGTTTGGTGTAATTACGATTTCACGGCCTCTTTCCGGTGTCGATTATACACTTGAAGATCTCGAATATGCAAATCTTCTGGCTGATATTGTCTCACCGGAAGCAACTCGAATATTGAATCGTATGGAGCATGCAAGGGAGACCGAAGATCTGAAGAGAAGATCCGAAGTACAACGCAATATTTTATCATTCGCACGCAATGCTTCATCTTTACGAAATCAGGATGAACTGTATGACCTCCTTGCGGAGAGGCTTGAGAAAGACCTTGAAGTGGAACATTACTCACTTGTTCTACTGGATTCCCAGGAGAAATGCTTCCGGATTTTTGCCGGTAATCAGATAAGTACGGAATCCATGGAAAAATTCAAGCTTCGACTGGACAGTGAGCTGGTTGGAATGATTTCAAATATTACAAGAGTTTTTGAAATCAATTCGTTTCGGTTTAATGGAGATATTGTAGATAATTATACTGCGGATGATATCGCGTTGATGAAGCGATATAAAGTAATTCCCTTAATTAATCTAAACTGGCTTGCCGGATTTATAACAATTCACTCTACAGCTACGCCCTGGACTGATTTTCATAGAGAGCAGGCTGTTTCATTAAGTCAGGTGGCTGCTCCTCTTTTTGCGAATACCGTCTTAAGTTTGACACAGAAATCCGTATTCCGCGATCCATTCAGTCCCATTCAGGATAGACTGGAGCAGGAGTTAAAAAAAGCTGAATCTTTCCAGAGTAATCTTGCGTTGATTGACTGGAGGGTAAATAATATTCGCAGAATCTTCGGCCTGAATCCCGGGGAAGAAGTTGTAAGCTTTCTTTCTGACCTGGGTCACCTCATAAATGATATTATATATGAATCTGACTATGTGGCAAGAACCGCCCAGGGACGTTATTCAATTATCTTACCCGGACGCGGCCGTAAAGAAGCCGAAATCTTTGTCAAAAAACTGAAGCGTGAGATAGAGGGGCGTCGATTTTTGGCAAGCTCACCGGTTGAGGTGCAGTATACGCATTCCGTCCTTACTTATCCGGATGATGCTCGCGACGCAGCTCATTTGATCTCCCTTACCGATTGAATCAGTCGCATTGTTTTCTGCACTCCTTGTGATTGTGGATTACTCTCCATTTGTATTTGATCGATAACATTGGAGAGACCGAATTTTGAGTATCTTCCGGAATCTCAACCTTCATCATAAGCTGACGGCCTGTGCATAAAATTTTCACTTATTTTCAATTCAGACTTATTTTTCTTTTGAAAGATTCACTTCCCTGGTTTACATTGTTCCTCAGCATGACTTCCTACATATACAAGAAACTGTTAACCCCATCCACACTATTGATTTTAATAGTTACCATTCTTCTCTCATCCTGCCAGACTGCAGGGCGAAAGGATTCAAGTGAAAGTTCGACCGGAGGAGCCGATTCTGCTGAGACGATTGAGTCAGATTCAACGGTCGGTGTCAGTGAACAACCGGACGAGCAAGAGGATCCGTATTTTACGGAATTGCCCACTGTTAAGGGAGAGGTTTTACGGATACTAATAACCGGTGATTCGTATCTGGTAAAACAGGTTTCCGAGAATGAAAAAATAAATCGGCGCAATGATCCTGCCGGTGACAGGGAACAGCTTGGATTTTTTCGTGAATTTGCCGGAAAATATAACTTCAAGGACTGGCAGTTTGATGGAATGATTAAGGTAAGGGTAAATCCTGAAACGCGTTTCATCGAGCACATCGAATATGTTCCGGGGCAGAGCCCGAGAACCTGGCAGGTATCCCAGTATTTCCAGGAAGATGTCTCACGATTCCGTTTTGACTATCCCGGTGTCGAAGAGGATAGTTTGAATTTTTCTCCTCAAGAGTTTATTGTCCGATATCGATGGACCATCAAAAAAGAAGAGGGATTAAGCCCTGAAGAGGCCAAAAGTAGGGCCATTGAGTTTCTCAAAAATAATGTTCGTTAAATAATATTTTATGACATTTATTCTTCCATTATTGATCGTTTCAGGTTTTCTGAATTATGTTTTCGGAATTCTTGGAATCATATCTTTTGCAATTCTGGTATATATTATATATTTAATTATACTAATACCTACCTTTCGTGCACTTGCGGAGAAGGAGTCGCAGCCTCCCCGGGAAGGAGATGTTTTTGAAATAATAATGGATGATGAGACAAGGAGCCGCCTCTTTTCTATCGGTCTTCTTGATGCTGATGTTCGAACACAGATCCAGGGAATCAAAGAAGATCATCTTGTATTGAAGTTCCATAAAGAGAAGGATATGGAAGAGTATGAGGTGATTGTGGTTCCCAATGGTGATGTATATTATCGAAGACCTCATGCTGCCAAACTGGAGCACCTTAAAGAGCCGGACAGATTTGAGTCCAGTGAATTGATAGGGCACCCGACGACTTTCAGGCTTGCGGCTGTAGTGCAGCATGGACGTGCCCTGCAGTATCTTGAATTTGAACTTTCCTGCGATTTTTTCATAAACCGTCTCGGTGTGGAAAAATTGAAATTTTTACTGACCCTTAAAAAGATCTATCCTGGTGTGGACAGGCTCAAGCCTGTCAAAAAAGGGATTTATCGCTTTGCAAGACAACGCAGTGAAGAGTCAGAAATACCTGATGATGTTTAACATCTCTGAAATGAATTGACCTTTCGTTCCCGCGGACATTTCTGGACCCAGGGCAGGTTTAGCATGAGTAACCAGAACATTATTCCGGAAAATATCACATCTGAAGAGTTTGAGGCCAAACTCAAATGTATTGAATGCAATCAAGAATATAATATTCATACAATACGCTATCGTTGTGACTGCGGAGGGTTGTTGAATGTTTCTCACGACATGGAGAAATTGAAAAAGAGAGGAGCTGAAGAATGGAAGAGTCTTTTTACAGCCCGTTATCGCAGCGCACCCCATCCGTTTGACTCAGGAATATGGGGCAAAAAGGAGTGGGTTCTTCCCGAGATCCGGAATGATCTTATTGTAAGTCTGGGGGAGGGGGCAACTCCGCTTATACCCTCTGCCTCACTGGCTCGTGAATTTGGAACGGGTACTCTTCATATAAAACAGTCCGGTATTTCTCATTCAGGTTCTTTCAAGGATCTTGGAATGACCGTTCTTGTAAGTCACGTGAAATCATTGCAATCAAAAGGCCTGCCAATTCGTGCCGTAGCTGCGGCTTCATCGGGCGATACAAGTGCGGCTCTGGCATGTTATGGCGCTGCCGCCGGGGTTCCTACAATTGTATTTCTTCCTGCCGGAAAGATATCAACAGCGCAATTGCTCCAGCCACTCTCCAATGGCGCCATCGTTCTCTCCCTTGATACTGATTTTGACGGCTGCATGAAAATTGTAAGAGGTGTTACGGAAGACCAGGGCATATACCTTGCAAATTCCATGAACCCACTTCGCATAGAAGGTCAAAAGACTATCAGTGTAGAAATTGTGCAACAGCTCGGGTGGGAAGTTCCGGACTGGATCGTAATTCCCGGAGGGAATCTGGGGAATGTGTCGGCTCTTGCTGCCGGATTTACAATGATGAAAGAGACCGGTATCATTAATAAACTGCCCCGCATTGCCCTGGCACAGGCGGAAAATGCAAATCCCATGTACCAAAGCTATAAAACCGGGTATAAAGAGTTTCATCCCGTGCAGGCAAGAAAGACTCTGGCATCGGCTATTCAAATTGGCGATCCGGTCAGCTATCCGAGAGCCCGGCGTGCTCTGGAGGCATATGACGGAGTTGTGGAGCAGGCATCTGAAAATGAACTGTCAGACGCAGCGGCTATTTGTGACAGACACGGAATGTTTATGGATCCCCATACAGCCGTAGCCATGGCTGCCCTGAAAAAATTAACAGCGGATAAGGTTATAAATGATTTAGATAAGGTCGTAGTTATATCGACTGCACATGGATTGAAATTTTCCGAATTTAAGACAGGCTATCATGAGAAACGTCTTGAGGATGTAGAATCTCGCCTGGCCAATGCACCCATCCGATTGAAACCTGATATTGATGAAGTGAAACGTGCTCTCGATGAGAGACTTTCCTGAATTTATCACCGGCGGCCCTCAAATGGCCGCTGGAGTATAACATCTATCCCTCTTATACTCTTACTCTCTCTGCTTGCCTGCAGCCTGCAATCAGACAACTGGCTCCACTTCCTTACATCAGGGAAGCATGAATTATGGGCCATCGGATAGTAAAAAGATAGTAAGAAATTCTAAGATATACTTCAACTTGAAGTGCTACACTGTATATCCCCGATGAATTCACCATGTAATACTATGTAGATTTTGCCAATCAATACCTTATAATTTTTGCGGAGTAGTCCGTATTTCTCGATATAAATTGTAAGTATGTATACGTGGCATTAAAAATTGATACGTATGTTAAAAAATTCTTATCAGTTGGATTTCGTGCGAAATCAGTCCTTGACACAAGATCGCAAATTGATTACATTGAAGCGGTATAATATATTGTTAGTGTAGTAATCATTGTTTGATATATATAAATTTATTGGCCGGGAGATGGAGGTTGTTTATGGAAGCAATGAATTGCTGGGAATTTAAGAATTGCGGGCGAGAGCCAGGCGGAAGTAAAACCTCAGAATTCGGGGTTTGTCCTGCTGCCATGACAGAGGCTGCTAATGGATGGAACAGCGGGAAGAATGGAGGGCGAAGCTGCTGGGCGATTGCGGGAACGTTCTGTGGGTCAAAAGTCCAGGGTGCATTTGCATTAAAATTATCCAGTTGCATGACATGTGAGTTCTTTAAGAAGGTAGTGCATGAAGAGGGCAAAGAGATGAAGAATACAACTTCAATAATGTCTGACCTTCGAAAATTATCCAATGCATGATTCTATTGTGAAAGCAAAGTAATCAGTGGATTTGTCTGTCCAGGGCTGCGATTGGAATTGACCCGTAGCCCTGGACGGATTATCCGAACATATGAGAATGAAAAATGCTGCGAAAAGGTTATATCTAAATTTTTCAATAACTCTTATACTCTCTTCTCTCCCATTTATACACTTTTGCAACAAAGATACTCCGTATCAAATAAATGGTGATGTCCCTCTACCTCCCGTTTCACTGGAGATTAACAGGCTGCTCTCAATTCCGGAAAATACTAAGATTTTACGTGATAGAGCTCACACTCTTGGTTTTTCCTCAACCGGCGACTGGTTTAATGCGACAACAGCTGCTATATCCGGGAATGAAATACTTGCAGTGTATCGAATCCTGTATGCAAAGAAGGAATTTGTACCTCCCGAGGTGGTGGATCGAAGGAATGCGCAAATTCGTAAACGACTTGCCTGGTCGAGAATGTTCAAACGGACTGGGATCGTTTACACAATCCTGGGTGAGACCCGGCTCTATACGGAGATGCAGGATTCCATCCCTGAATACTGGAATGCAGCCCCATTCGAAGGCAGCGGTCATGCTAACATTGTTATTTACTGGATAAGTGATTATGATTGTGCTTACTGCAGGAAGTCAAGGTCCGTGATTAATAAATTGCTGAAATTATATAATGGAAAAATTCGAATTCATCATATAAATTTCGCGGAATCCATAAGTAAGAGTGACCTATCAACTCTCTACATCGATACCTGTACCTATAAACTATATCCTGATCGGTTCTCTGCCATGCTCGACAGGGCTTATAAAGACAGGGCTTTTTATGCAGTTTTTAATGAGAGTGAGCGGGAAGCTATAAGGTCCTGTGCAAATTCAGAATCGACAACTCAAAAACTTATTGAAATGGAAAGAAGGCTCAGAGAATTCCAGCGCGTCGGAGTTGCTGCAACTCCCTCCTTTGTGATCGGTAATCGTTTGTACAGAGGTTTTATTGATGAGAAAACGTGGAAAAAGATTATAAAATCAATAAATTAAATTAAAAATAGGGTATGTTTTATTCAAAACCAGGCCTTTTACTTTATTGAACTAAAGCGAAATTATGCTACTCTGTTAGTATCCTTCCTGATGGATGGATTGTAGAAAATTGATGGGTTTATCGCTTCGGCCGTCAGGTTTATAGCGAAACTGGCGGGGAATTCCCGCCAGTGTTTTTTTCGCATGATTCGCCAGTATCATCCTGCAGCTCTTCTCAGGACGCTTGTGTTATCAAATAATCCCGATAATAGTTTAGCATTCCCATTACGGCAAAACTCATTGGAGATTCGCTTATGTGAAGTCGTGTCAGCTCTTTTAGCTCAATGTGTTCTTTATTGAATGAGTCTTGTTCAACAATTATATGCAGGCCGGGATCACAGCCCTTCTCCCAGAGGGATCGCAGCCGGTTTACGGTTTCCTCCGGCAGATTTTCATATTGGGACTGCGGAAAGGGGCTTCTGTCCGTTGCTATTCCAATAACCCGGTTTAGCAGTTCGGCAGGTCTGAGAGAGAGATCAGAGGGGATCTCTTCTTTTTGATAAAGAGATCCGTTAAAATAGACACCCTGAAATGTACGATTGCCCATCAAAAAGACAACAGGGGTTCTAAGACGACTCTCGGCAATAGCCGGGATTCCGGAGCAGCTTGCGAGAAATCGGTCTATAAATAGAATGGACTCCGGAAGACCTGTCCTGAGAGCCTTTCTTACAGGTTCCAGTTCAGTCAGTCCCCATGATGGATCCTGGCTGACCAGATAGGCAGGCCGCTTGAAGGAGAAGGGCAGTTTTGATTCCTCTATCGCCAGTTTTAGAGTTTCTGTAAATGACCGACCGCTGGAAAGTCCATCCCTCTCATCTGGTATTAGAGGGTAACTGCCGGTAAAATGATTTGTATTATGTACTACAATCTTACCGGGAGCACAATCAACGATCAGGTTTCTCCTGGTCCCGAGTGACAGTATTTTATTAAAAAGTCCAGAAAACATGTGACAAACTGGATTTTTGATTCGAATTGTGCAAGATACATTTGAAAGGCCCGGGTTTGCCGAAAAATACTAAAAAAACTAAAAAAAAATCAAAACTAGTCCTTTGGTACCATTTATTTAGACCTGTAAGTATATTGTAAAAAAACGTTTGTATGATACATTATACAATGTAAGCGTGCAATAGTATTTATATAATGCACGAGGAGGCGTATCATGAAAGGAATAATAAGCAAAACAGGGATATTGCTTCTTGTTGCATTTTTAGTGGGTGCAGCATCATCCTGTGAATCTGCGGATGACCCTGCAGCTGCCTGGCTTCTCGCTCTTGCGGAGCCTGCAACAGAAACTTCTATTAAGGATGATACAAATGGTACCATTTCAGGTGATTTTAATCTGACTGTTGATCCATACAATGGAAGCGAGGATTTCCTTTTTGAAACTACAAAGGATATTCTTGTAAACGTAACTGTTGTTAACGGATTTGAAGTTGCCAGTGGGGCAAAGGTTCGGATTTATAAAGAGGGCGATACTAGTCAGATTGTATACTTTTATGCGGTTGTAGATGAGAAGGGGAATGTTTCCGGCGATTTTACAATCAACACAACAACTGACACAGTAACACTGGAAGTTACCTATAATGGAGAGACCTTCCTGCGCGATTTCCAGGTCCAGTGGGTAAGAGAGATAAACGGACGTATTGTTTTTGATGTACTGATGACAGAACATGTTCCTACCATCATAGACACAGACAATGACGGAATAGCCGATGCCGATGATGAGTATCCTGAAGATCCCGATCGTGCAACTGTGGTTCGCTACCCTGAAGCAACAAGTGGTGATTACTTCACCATGGCCTATGAGGACCTCTATCCGAAACCGGGCGATATGGACTTCAATGACTATGTTGTTCGTGCAACCTACGAGGAAGACCTGAATGCTCGGGGTGAGGTTGTAAGAATTCGAGCCAGATTTGTTCATGTAGCAAAAGGGGCCGGGTACAAGCATACATTTCACCTGAAAGTCCCAGGTGCACCTGATATGGACTACCATCTTGTAAGAACTAAAGCGGATGGAACGGTTGTCCTTGATGAGTCAGGTGTTGTTGCAGCGGGAGCTGATCTGGAAGTTCTTCCTCAATCGAATACAACAATACCTTCTTCGAATACATCGAATCAGGCAGCTGATAACTTCAAGCTTGGATGGAGCGCCGATGTAGAGCTGGTGCTGGTAAATCCTGTAAACACAATAAATCTCGGAAAAGTACCTTTTGATGCTTACATTAAGGTTCTTAATACCAATCAGGAAGTTCACTTCCCCGGATTGTATGAAGATCCCGATGCAGGGTGGTTTGATGAAGGAGCTGAAGCGGATCTCTATATAGACAACAACGGATTTCCATGGGCCCTGATGATTCCAGGTGACTGGTTCTGGCCATACGAGAGAGGAGATATTCATAATGCCTATGAAAATTTTGATGACTGGTATACATCATTCGGAAATACAAATACCGACTGGTATCTGACTCCGGATTTATCAAAGGTATTCAGCTATTGACAGAAATAGGATAACGCTTACAATCTGGTAATAAATACCACAGAAGACCGGTTGCAAAACCGGTCTTTCTGTTTATGGTGATGCCGTGGCGACAAAAAAAGTTACAAAAAAGAGAGCTCCATCCACACCCGGGCGAGATTCCACTGTGACCTTATTACAGTGTTTTTCCGATATTATTTCAGCGTCACGGGAAGCTGCCATACTCCTGGACTCGAAAGGGAAAATTCTTGCTGTCAACAAGGCAGCTCTTTCACTTCTCAAACTGAAAAAAAGCAGTTCACTGGATAAGGTTTTCGCCGGAAGTCAGCAGGCTCTTGCAATCTTTCACAAATCTATCCCTGGGGATGGGGGTGAAGGGGAATTGACTCATAAAAATGGAGAGGTCTACAAGTATACAATTGTTAGAATCTCCAATTGTATGGAGACAGCAGGGGCTATATTTCTGCGTCCCGTAAAAAAAGAGAGTGAGGAGAAGCTTCCCGAGTATTATAGCAGCCTTCTGTCCAGTATCTCTCCGATTGTAACGATCGATTCACGTCAAAAAATACGATATGCCAATGGGTCCTTTTTGTCCGAATTCAAAAGTCAAAATCGAAATGTAAAAGGAGAGCATATAACCGATGTGATTCCTCTCAAAAAAAAGGATATGGAGGAATTCGTAAGAAACATTAAAGATGTGACCCGTACGGTTCAAAATGCCGAATTTTCTGCCGGGAAGAGGATCTTTGGCTACTCCCTGTTCCACTTTGAAAATGAAACAGGTATTATTCTCAAAGATATTACATCTCTTAAAAAATTACAGCGAGAAGTTGAGAGCCTCCATGCACGAATGCTGCGTCTCCAGGAAAAAGAGCGTCAAAATATTGCCGCAGAACTCCATGACTCTGTAGGCCAGACAATTCTTGCTGCGAAGCTTAATTTTACTACTTTTATGATGCAACCCGGAGAGATGGGGGACCGTTATAATGCCGGTCTGGAGCTTATAGATCGCGCCAGTGAAGAGCTGCGAGAGATATACCAGAATCTTTATCCATCGATTCTTAGCGATCTGGGGCTTGCTGCTGCAATCAAGTGGTATGCCAAGAATTATCTTGAAGTAAAGGGGATTCATACCGATCTGCAAATTGATATGGTAGTCAGACTTCCCCAGGAGATAGAGGTAGGACTTTTTCGAATGGTTCAGGAGTTATTCAATAATATTGTGAAACACTCCGGAGCGAAAAACACAACTCTTGAATTAAAGAAGTTCAAAGGGGATATTCGTCTCAAAGTCTCCGATGACGGGCATGGGTTTACTCCGGGAAAAATACCGAGAAAAAAGGGAGGTCTTGGACTGCCCAACCTCCGAAGTCGTGTCAACGACCTGGGCGGAAAGATCAAGATTGAGAGTGAGGAGAAAAAGGGGACTGAGACTCTTATTACGATTCCCGTTCGAAAATAAGATTGAATAAAGTGATTGAGACAATCCGCCTGTATTGTAGAATGACAATGCAGTTCACTACAGGATAAAAAGATGCAGACCATTTCAAGAGTTTTTCTTGCAGACGACCACGGAATCCTACGTGAAGGACTCAAGCATATCTTAATGCAGAGTTCCTTCTGTGAGGTTGTAGGCGAAGCCGCCGACGGGAAAGAGGCCCTTGAAAAGATTGATGAGATCAAGCCCGACATTGTCATAATGGATATCTCCATGCCCGAGATGACGGGAATTGAGGCGGCCCGGAAAATCCGCAAATACTACCCCGACATGAAAGTCATCATTCTCTCCAGACACGATAATGAAGAGTATCTGGAACAGCTTCTAAAGTATGGAATACACGGATATGTTCTTAAAGATGACGCCGGTCACGACCTTATAAGAGCAATCGAGGCAGTATTGAAAGGGGAGACCTATCTTTCCACTCGAATTACAACACGTATTATGAAGGATCTCTCCGGGTCCGGACGTGAAAAGAAAGAGGCGGGGACCTCCAGATATCAGACGCTAACAAATCGGGAACGTGAAATATTAAAACTTATAGCCGAAGGGAAATCCAACGAGGAGATCGGCAAGGGGCTTCGTATCTCACCGAGAACCGTTAAGGTCCACCGGTCCAATCTAATGAAAAAGCTAGATGTCCACAAGGTGGCCGATCTTGTGAAGTATGCGGTAAAGACGGGGCTTGTGGAACCGTGAATTATTTAATTACTGTTCTACGCAAACAAGGTACTGGTTCCCGGTATCACAAGCCCATCCACCAAAACCATCAGATATGGCGAGATCTGTTGTTGCATTTCCATCACCATATACACCATTAAATGCATTTGTTCCGTTTTGCCAGGAGTTACAATTATTGGCTGGTTCAGTTGTCCAGTCTGCAGCAAGTCCAGTCCAGTATGTATTTGCACCATCAATAGCACCTATACTTGTAGCAAAATCGTGAATCCCATTTGTTGGATCAGTACTTAATATTGGAGTCGTACCGTCAGTTCGTAGATAATCGGTATCGGGATAGAAAACCCAGTCAATCTGGCCGGATGTTCCGGAACTACAATTGGCACTGCTACAGGCCTGGCGGTTTATGCCGTCTACCACAAGGGCCTTGTAAGGGCGGGTCTGCTCAATACCGGCTATATTTACTCTATCTGCATTGCAGAGATTATCCGCGCCGTCTATACCGTTTGTTCCCGCGCCGGCTGTTTTGAGATCACCATCGACCGGTCCGGTTGTCGCGGAGAGGACAAATATGTAGTGCTGTTTTACATCGGTAATTGCTGCAGTACCCGGAACGGGGCTTTCGTGTCCCAGGTCTCCCTTCGCGTAAGCAAGAATTCCGTCTGCACCGCTTGAGATTGTCGTATTGGCAGGGATTGTGGCTGTAACCGGTCCACCGGTTGCCGGAACCCGCATTATAAAACCGAGTCGGGATGAACCCTTTCCCCAGTAGAGATCGAAATAGTCGACATAGCTCTCATCCGCTGCCGGTGTAATGGTAACAGTCGAAGAGAACTCTTCGTAATGCCTGTCTGTATCGGCGGCCACAGATATAGAGGGAGTGGGAAGTGGTATCATTCGAATGAGAATCCATAAATCAAATACGTTTCCGTCGGGAAATGGCTGTGAGCACGATCCAAGCAGCGCTCCCAGAGCAAGAACAGGGACTCCCCTGGTGATTTTTCTGAAATGGCAGGAGAGAGAGACCCTGAGTCTCGACAGGAGTTTGTTGATACTATCAATATAAATCTTAATGTTTTTTATCATCATATTACCCGGTCCTTTGTGCACCACTCTCAAATTATTCTATGTAAGAATGGAACGCGGCGACTCTATCTGAATTAAAATACAAGCGTCAAACCAAAACCCGCTCCGCTATTTTTACTGTGTGGGTCATATACGGGAAAGAGGGACCACAGAAGCTGTGAACTCTGCACTGGCTCTGTTTCACTTTTATTACCGAACTTGTTGTAAGAATAATAAAAATGACTGGCCCAGATGGCGATAAGAACTCCTCCCATCAACTGCTGATGCATTGTATGCTTATCATAGGATACCGATTGCTGTTCCCTCTGTTCTTGCAAATAGAAGAGCAGGGGTAGCGGCTGATTGTAAAAGGCCAGCGTAAGTGTTACCGGATCGTTCAGAGGGTCCCTTGCCAGGTTGTCGCCACCCTGTTTTTCACTGAAAATATATGCTCCGCCAATTACAAAAGGAGAAATCCAAAGAATACTGTTTATAGGGTCTCCATCATCATTGATAGAATCGGGCAGTCCGGGAATAGTCCAGGATGTCCAGCTGAAATCAATTGGTTCCGGTGCTTTCTCCTCTTTTTCCAGGTTCTCGACAGTCTGCACTCGGCTTTCGCCGGTAACGGTCAGACTCTTCCACGTGCTCCATGCGGAGGGCTTTCCGAATTTATTGAGTGAGGCAAGGCGAAGTTGAAATTCACCCGGCGGAAGCTGCAGAGTGATTCGATTCTCTTTTACTTTTTTTTGATCTGTGAACGTTCCGTCCATACTCTGAATAGCAACAGCATATCCGCTTGCCTGGGCAACTGCACTCCATGAAATTTGAAGCTCGACGGTCTTGAAGGACTCCGCCTGTAGATGACCGAATAGAGAAGGAAAAGAAAAAAGAACAATGGTAAGGGCGGGAAGAATCTTATTGAATCCTATTTTTATTTTTATATATGGCATAATGTTTTCTCTGTCGTGTAATGAAAGTATGTATCTATATACTAATTAGGCCCTGTTTCCGGGAAGTGTCAAGACATTCGACTGCTCGTGAAAAAAAAGTGGTAAAAATAATAATGAATCAAGTTCACAATAGTCTAATGATCTTAGTTTATATAAGGAAATGTATATAGTTAAAGGGTATATTTTACTTTGCTGATCATATGTGAAAATGAAGAGAGTTTTTATGGAGAAATGGAAAATTGTCGTTTAAAAAACAGTCGAGGCTTCCCTGGAAAAGGGAGCCTCATCGTATTATACAAGACCCAGGAGTTTACGATACAACTGGAATTGTCCAAAGTGTACACCTTCATGAAAAAGGTTGTATTCTATACCATCTCTGAATGTGGAAAGTTCAAGTCCGGTTGAGGTTACATAGGGCTCCGGATATTTTTCATCCAGATGAATCTCATCCATAAACGCAATCATTTCGGGACGGGTTTTGTTTTCATGCTCAAAAACCCTCTCTTTGAGTCCGGCCGTGGATGGCCACATGGATGGACTGGAACCCTTTGCAAAAAGAGTGTCGAGATTTTCAGGGAACTTCATACCGAATCCACCGAGCTGCCATAGCAGGAACTCTGTTGTTCGGCTAATATGACCCAGATGCCAGAGGAGATTGTTCGAAAGTCCGACCGGTGATTGCAATAACTGCTCATCAGTCAGAATGGCTCCCTGGTCAAACATTGATTTTCTAAGCATCAGCCATTTTTCTGTGTGTCCTTTCAAAATAGATCTCCCGGATTTGTATAACTCATTACTAAATGATGGATTATGATCTGATTCAGCAACAGTTTTATTTATACTTTTGTTTGTGTAAATCAATACGATTGTTATGAAATTGCAGGATCAATCGAAAATTGGTTTTCCAGAGTTAGCCTGAATCATACAATTGATTACGGAGACCTTCTATGAGTGATTCGAATCTGCAATATAAAAAGACTGTATGTCCGCTGG
>JBNKQE010000013.1:0-28825 GCA_050295715.1 Leptospirales bacterium | reverse complement strand
TCGCGCATCCGATTCATAGGGATAGCCCATATGGCGAAAACCTTGACCGGTCACCATTCTTCCCTGCGGTGTTTTCTCCCACAAACCTTTTCGGAGCATAAATGGTTCATGATCTTCCTCAAGAGTTCGCTCTTCTTCATCAACAAGAGCACTCAAGGTTTTTATACCGACAGGACCGCCATTATAGCGTTCAATCATTAACTTTAAAAGACTTCTATCGAGATCAACAAGACCAAGCTCATCCACTCCCCACTTTCTGAGACACTCTGCTGCGAACTCCGGTTCCACAACATCTCTGTTTTCTACAGTTGCATAGTCTCGAATCCTTCGAACCAAACGGTTGGCGATACGCGGAGTCATTCGAGATCTCTCTGCTATGAGTTCCGCAGTTTTTTCAGGCATTTTTACATGCAAAATATTTGCCGACCGAAGGACTATTTGTGTTAGTTCATGGATATCGTAAAATTCAAGCTTGAGATCAATGCCAAAGCGATCCTTCAATGGAGAACTGAGCATCCCGGATCTGGTTGTAGCTCCCACCAGAGTGAAGTTTTTTAACTGAAGCTTGATACTGCGCGCTGTCAGTCCTTCTCCGACTACAAAATCAATATGCCCGTCTTCCATAGCAGGATAGAGTATCTCTTCACACTGACGATTCAGTCTGTGGATCTCATCAAGAAATAGGACATCACCCTCCTCTAACTGGGTGAGAATTTTGGCAATATCTCCGGGACGATTTAAGGCAGGAGCTGAGGTGGCATGGATTTTTGATCCCATCTCCTGGGAAATTATATAAGCGAGTGTAGTCTTTCCAAGGCCTGGAGGTCCTGAAAAGAGGATATGATCCAGGGCTTCCCCCCTGTGCCTTGCAGCCTTTATGGAGACGATTAATTTTTCTTTGAGTGATGTCTGCCCGATAAACTGATCCAGCGCCGACGGTCTTAAAGCGCGGTCATCATCCTGGGTAGAGATTGTTTTTGTACTTTCTAATGCCACTCTTACAAAGATAATCGAGAGTATGGGAAAAGCAACCTTTTCTCCAAAAAGCTTATGTCAGATTTTGATCAGTTCAAAAGAGAAAAGAACGCATACAGCCTGATATCTTTCAGTTTTTCGGTATGAATAAAAATTGATCAGTTTACAGGTATCATGTACGGCAATAGTCCCTCAAATACCCGTTCAGGAGAAATTTTGTCGATACATGGACCATTCTCACAATCAACACAACCGCTGCCGCAGGGTTTCTGGGAATCCGGTGAGAGAAATTTTTCCGACCGACCATGGAATCGAAAGTAGTGTTCATAGGAGGACGCATCACCGGAAGCATCGGGAATTTCATCATGTGCCATTGAAGCCACTTCCATGCTACGAGCCTGGCTTGCTGTTTGTAAAAGAAGTGTAGGAGCACCGGCCAGACCAGCAAGAACCATTTCAGGACCGTGGACTCCGATTACAGTTATAGCTCCGGCCATACCTCGGATTCGATCTTCCAGTGTGCATGATTCCAGTATAAAAATTCCCGGCCCTGAAGTCTTGAGATAGTGAATATCATCATCCATTTTCTCGTCTTCTTTGGAATGACAGGAGGGTATAACAAGATGGACACCCTCTCGATGAACAAGTCTTCCGAGACGAGCGGCGTGCGCTGATGACCATTTCAGGCTACTCTTTTTAAGGGAGTATAAATTCAACCAGATGTAACGCTCCGGTAACTGTGTTACTCGATCGAGATCATTGATCCTGTAGTTTACAGGCCTCGCAGCCGGAACGCCTTTATCCATGAGAATCTTTCGGTCTGGAGCCGCTGTCGTATCATAAAAGTTAAATAACTTCTTCCAGTGTTGCGAACGCCCGCTTCCAATACGCAGGCTCTTTCCGGCAAAATAGAGATAGAAATCGAGGAATAAACCCTGATGGGGAACATGCAATAGATCCGGCTTTCTTTTTCGTATGGCCTTTCTTACCGATCTATCCGCAGTTATTGTTATGACCTCATTAAACAGCCCGGTCTTTTTGAGAAGGTCCGTATGTTCGGTCCCGGCAATGACCATTGTATATAAGTCAGTAGTAGAGGATTTCAGTACAGCTGTTTCGCCGAGAACCTCAACAATGGAATCCAGGTCGCACCTGTCGGTCAGAACAGCCAGGTAGCGAAGTGCCTTGTTCTTATTTTCCGGTTTCCCGGATAAATCAGTCTTGTTGATTCTCCGGGGTGAATCCATTTTCTTTGTACTGCTAACACTCATTCTTTTTTATATAGTTCCTTTAAGTCAGAAAATTCAAGACTTAAGGAGGATTGCCTTACCAGGCTTTTATAGCCTGCAAAGCAGCTGTCAAGATAAATTCAACTATCCCATGCCAGGCCTGGTTTCGCTATTTCATATTTTCTATCGGCCAAAAGATCATAGGATCATGCCACGTCTCTCAGAATTTATACGGATTGCTGCATCGGAATTATTACCAGGAAGAGTTATATATGACTCATACAGGACAGAATCTGAGGTCCTGACCTGAACTATTCAAGAAAACGAACTCGATCAACTTCGGAAAACTGGATCACAGCCGCACTCTCTTTCCCGCTCTTTTGCGCAACCACCGGTTCTGATCCGGCATATCCCTCACGCATAACCAGATTGGGCCTTGCATACCCGTATGGGAGGAAATCCTCAGGATTCAGCGCCACATTCATATACCGAATTTCAAAATGCAGATGAGGTCCGGTGGAATGGCCCGTATTACCTGATAAGGAGATGATCTGTCCTTGTTCAACAACATCTCCCTCTTTGACAAGAAGTGTTGAGTTATGACCATACCAGACCTTCATCCCATTCTTTTGAGAAATCAAAATCGCCTTGCCCATGGCCCCGTACCATCTCGATTTCTCAACGACACCGGCTTCCGCAGCAAGAACCACAGTTCCAACGCCGCAGCTAATATCCAGTCCCTCGTGCATACCCATTGGTCTGCGGCCAAATCTTGAGGTATATCCTACGTTTTCAACAGGCCAGATGAATTTAGTGGGATCCACATCAAAGATACGTCTGCCTTTCCCATTATGTAGTAGCTCGGTGTACGTCTCTCTACTGTACGGGACAAAAATATAAGACCGGGATGATATATTGCCATCATTGATCTTTTTAATATGCTCAATTGTAGTTCCATGGCGACTTGCAATAGACTTCAATGACTCTTTCCCGCGGATAAGCCATATGCCAACGACGCCTCTGTAGCGTTGAATATCCCGGTTATCAACCACTACCCTTTTCCACTCTTTATCAAGAGCACTTACGGAAGAATTACTGCCTGTTAAAATAATCATAGCCACTAAAATTACCGGCAAAAACCGCCGGATCAGGCTATAAACTATAGAGTCATTATTTTTATTATACATATCCAGTTAAAAAGCGGCACAAAGGTATTATTCTGCATGCCAGAGGTTCATTATTTCTTTTATTCTCGTCATTTCGATAGTTATTTCTACAACATTCAATTCATTTTCATTCAATTGCTGAAATAATTATCAATTCGTTATCCGTAATCGCCTGAACGATGGACAATAACGGATAAACCCTGCCGATTTCAGTTCACGTCGAGAAGAAATTGACTTTGCAGGCAACAGTAATCAAAAAATTCATTTAACGTCTGGCCAGATGGGGTTGTTTTCGAACCCCGTCTTTCCTGACCTCAAAATGAAGATGGGGACCAGTAGACTTCCCGGTTGAGCCAACAAGTCCAATTCGAAATCCTTTTTCGACTCGATCCCCTGTTTTGACCAGAATCCTTGAAAGATGACCGTAATATGTCTCGTAACCAAATTCATGTTCCACAATTACCAGGTTCCCGTAAGCTCCCTGTCTCCCTGCCTTTACTACAACGCCATCTCTTGTAGCAAAAACAGGTGTTCCTGTTGGAGCTGCAATATCGACTCCACCATGAAATGCAGAACGGTGGGAGAATGGATCTCTCCGGAATCCAAATTGACTGGATATGCGGCCGCCTTTCATGGGGAATATAAATCCTTTTCCTCGGAACATCTCTTTCTCTTTGTAAGAATATTTCTTACCGGGGATAAAAACGGCACCCTCCAGGGGAATTTTCACAAGCGGATCTTTCTTGCTGACCGGGTCGCGTTCAGATTCCCTCAAATGGATATAAAGTCCGCGAGCATTCGGTATTCGTATCTCATCTCCAGGGCCAAGCGCATTCGGATTGGCCAGCCTATTCCAGGAGGCCAGAGTATCCTCATCTTGAGAAAGTCTTGCCATTACTGAATAAAACTGGTCCTTTTCTTTTAATTTATAATGAACAACTCGAAGAGGATGGAGCAATCCCTTACCTCTGTGGGTCGACTTAAGATTATCTGCTATTTCGTTTCTCAACCGGGAGAGAACTGGATCTCTTGAATCCAGACTGATAATCCGATCCACTTGCTCAGAAGGTAAATCCCGCGAATAAACCTGCGTTTGCGTAAGAATAAGGATCACAGGTAACAGTAAAAATGCATAAATCTGTTTAATACCGGAATAAACCATGTATTTGTATTATCGTTTGATAATACAAATACATGAAGAAAAGTTGGTTACCTCTCTACAGATAAACTATCCAACAACCTATGATCCGGATAAAAAAAGAGACAATCCTTCGAGATCTCTATCTCGCACTTCCAGCCATGGCCGTTTATGCCCTGGGGAGAGTCCTTTACAGCCAGTCCAATTCATTGTTCCCTGATTTAGATGTACTCGATCCACTGGACCGGATTCAATATGCTCTATTTTTTACAATTCCACTTGTGATCGTATTTCTCTTTATCCTCCCCTCTCTTGTAAAACACAGGAAGGAGGATGCCATCTATGATCCAATTATTGCTCCACATATGAAGATAGAACCTGCCTTCATTGGACTGCTTGAGGCCATTCTCCTTGGTTTTGCTTTTTTTGGAATGATTTTACTGGTTGCGATCCTGACCGATATTGAGATTACTCCTGGTAATCATGACCTATCTACCCTGGCAGGCCCTTTGTTTACCGGTTCCATAATAACGCCCTTACTGGAAGAGTATTTCTATCGTGGAGTTTTTATTGCTTTTTTTTTGAATAGAAAAGGTACAAATTTCACAGCAATTGTGACGTCATCCATTGCGTTTGGTATTGCCCATAATCCCACAGCAGCACCTCTGCTGATCCTGCTCGGGCTGGCGCTGGGCCTTCTGGCGACCCGACGTGGACTCATTTTTTCAATAATTGCTCACAGTATATACAATGGGCTTATTATTATCTTTCGATAGAGTTCTGTCATTTTGAAGATGATACATTTTTTTGATGAATTATCATTCTTATCTTTCACAGTTTTTGTCTGGAACTTTTTATTTACTGTAGAGCACCCCCGTTAATATTCAATACACCACGAAAATATCAAAATTTATAGATGGCAAATATAGGGGGATGAAACAAACAGGTACAGAGCAGGGTCAAACCCTCAGGATTATCCGATGCAAATGAGACATTCTCGAAAAATTATTTCACTTTTTTCATCCAGATTTGGTGCACTTGCTGTTATTTCTTTTTTTACCTTGCATGGTTTTTCAAATCTGCATGCCCGAGAGCTTTTCTTTTACAAGAGCACAATGGATGTGGAAAGCAGCGCTGCAGAAGTCACCCGAACACTGGATACAATAGATCCTGATGGCTACAATATGCCTGAGGAGACTTCCGGTTTTTATTCAATTTACTCCTCTGGATTTTTTTCACCATTTGATTACAAGATCTTTGTTGGAAGAATATCAAATACTAATCCGACTTCAATCATACGAGTGGAAGCGAGTGAAGGTGATGGGCTTGTAATATCCCGTATTCTGGAGTCTAACGGCGCTATTAAAGATGATTCAATCCCCTACCCGACTGATGCAGCCCGTAAATCATCGGAAAAAAGTTATTTCATTTCGCAATCACTGAACCTCATAGCTCCCTGGCTGGCGATACCTTACAATGGCTATGATAGCCCATCGCTTTCTCGGGGACAAATTTGGTATAATTCCGCGTTGTATTTCCTGGCCGATATAATACTGGCTGGAGCCGGAGGAACAAATTTCTTTCAGGAAAGATTTGACGCATCCGAGCATGGAGACCTGATACTGGCTGGCCTTGCTATAAACCGTCTTGTTGGTTCTATTCAATCAATTCATTCAGTTCGAGCCAATAATCGCACAGTAAAACTTGAATATACATTCTATTTTGATTGATATTTAATAAACTACTAAACTTTGTAAGTTATAAATCAAATGATTCAACACGATTACTTCTAAGTATAACCTTCACAATATCATAATGAGTAAAACGTTTAACAGGCAACTCCGACGTATCGAGTATTCTCAGAACGAAGAGAGAGGTTTTATTGGGGTCATCTATGAGGACAACCATCTATTGGTTGTTGACAAACCGGCCGGTCTTCTATCTCAATCCAGTCCGGACGAGTCCATAAATCTACTGGATATACTGAAACAGGATATAAAAATACAGTATAATAAGCCCGGGACAGTCTACCTGGCATTGATCCATCGCCTTGATCGACTTGTCAGCGGTGTAATGGTATTTGCGCGTACATCAAAAGCCGCTGCCCGTCTCTCCGAACAAATACGGGAACATAAAACACATAAGACCTATCATGCAATTGTCACCGGTATATTGAAAGTCAAAGAAGGAGTCCGGGAAGATTATACAATTAAAGATGAACGGGTTCGCCTGGCAAGACCAGCACCGCCTGGTAGAGGTAAACTGGCAAAGCTAAACTATAGAGTCATAGGCGAGGAACGTGAAGTAAAACTTCATGGAGATCTGTCATGCCTGGAAGTGGAGTTGTTAACGGGAAGGTTTCACCAGATAAGGTTTCAGCTTTCGCGAATGGGTCACCCCATTCTGGGAGATACAAAGTATGGAGCTCCCAGAGGACTCAAAAATTTTGGGCTGGGTCTTCGCGCCGTCAGTATGGAAATTGATCACCCGGTAACGAAAGAAAGGCTACTCTTCCGGGCACTGAAGAATGATGAGTGGCCCCCTGTCTCATTTCCCGCTTGCCGCTGTTGACCTGTCCAGCCGCAAATAATTTATAATTGAATACGTTTGAGATAAAAAAAAACCGGACTGGTAATGATCCGGTATATTCAATTAAAGCCCTGTTCCCATAGTAACTCTGACAAACAATAGGACAATCTAATTTGTTATTTTCCAGTCTTTAAAACCAAACACTCGTTCCTGCAATGCTACAAATTTGGAAAAATGTATCCCCGGAATCTTTTGCCTGTCCAGTATGTATGCATTGGAACGAAAATTTTCTTCAGCCAGACAACTGCGATTTTCTGTAACGGCAAGAATCCTGCTGGTTCTTGTCGGAACCCGCAACCTTGTAGAATAGCGAAAAATTGACTCAATAAAAAGAATATCATCCTCCATGTGTATACAGTTATTCATATTGAACACAGCAACACCACCTGTCGAAAGAATGGACTTCAGGTTTTTATAGAACTCCTGAGACTTCAATGTATTGGGAATACCAAGCGAATCTGTATCATTTGAAGAAGAAAGAAATGCATCAACATAAATTATATCATATTTAATATCGCAATTTCGCACATAAGCTGCAGAATCATCGATAACAATACGAGTATTTCGCGATGGTTGAAATCCAAAATGGTTTCTGGCAACATCTACGATGACAGGATCAATTTCTACAATATCCAGTCGGACATCCGGGAAATGATTCTGCACAAATTTAGGGATACTCCCTCCTCCCAGACCCAGTAAAAGGGCATTATTTGCCTGAGGACAAAGAAGATGAGAAACCATCATAATTCGCGAATAGGGCAGATTGAGCTCATCCGGATTTGACAGACTCATAGCACTCTGTAGAGTTCGCTTCCCATTTTCTTCAATAAAATATAATACGCGGCGACCATCTTCATCGCATACGTTCATATTTGAAAAATCGGACCTGTAAACTGCATTATATTTCCCCGGCAGGTAAATCACAAGAGATACAATAAGAACCAGGAATACAATGCCTGAAATTAGAATGATACTATCCAGAACGCCCTCCCCCGATAACAAGCATTATCCGAATTACAAAGGGATGGTCGCATACTTTCCGATCTTTCTCAATCCTTTTTTTATGCAGAAGAATGTTTTTCAAAACAACTACTTCACACGTGGAATCTCTCCAGATATCAAAACAGATTAGAGTTACAATCGCAATTCTACTAAATGCGAAATAACATTTCGAAATTCTGCAAAATGGTATATCCCCGCGCGGTATTCGGCCAGCAATACAAAGGCAATATACGGTGCTGCACATGTATAACAGGATATCATAGAAAAACCGACCATCGAGTGGGATAATGAATGTAAATGGAAATGATTATATTTTTTATCCAGGATAAAGAGGCTTTCGGTCATTGAAGTCAGACCGCGGTCTGCAAATTGCGGATTCAAAGCCAGAACTTATATAATCCATTACCAACCCTCACAGGCGATATAATCTGCACTAAAATCTCAACACGCAACCAGACTGTTGAAATTTTTCACGTAAAAAGATCTGTTTTTCACGCAAAAGATCTGCCAGATTCAATTTATATTTTCTAATCCATTGTCAGGTGATGACGAGAAATCCAGGCGATACGTAAGCCCTACTTCAAGAGATTTATACTCAGAACTTGAAGAGAGCACATCTTTGAGAATTAAATTTGCAACCAGATACATCTCGCCAATATTTGAGAGATCTCCGCCAGTTGCCAGAAACTGAAAATTCTCAAATTGCATATCGGACTTAATAGCTGAATAGCGCATATCAAGAGATAAACCATAGGCAACCGGATATCTTAAGATAAAATCCCCGCCCTTTATCGAAGTTGTAAGGTCGGCTCGAAAAGCTGATGGTTCATAGGGATTATTGGAAGTATCTTGCAGGCGAAAAAAACCATCCTCTAGATGAAACTCACCTTTCCCATTGTGACCCCAGTAACGAAGCTCCACTTCCAGATCCCAGGGCGTTCTATATGTAAGCCTGATTTCCGGTGCACCGCCTTTGCTGTTGTATACAAAACTATTGTAAACAGAGAGATTCATGTATTTCGATACACTTCCATCTGTATTTTGCTTATCTTCCAGTTCCAGACCGCTTAGATCTACACTCTCTTTTGCAGTTAAATATCCCGCAAAAATTCCTATATCAAAGGAAGGATAGCTAAAGACATTCCATCCCAGTGAGCCATGTCGAATCTCCCATACCGGTGACCCGTAGGGCTTTATATCCAGGACATCCGATTCGCCGCTAATACCGGTAGTTGGATCCGTATGGGTCGAGTGGCCCGGCGAAAGGAGAAGTGAATTAGATGGCTTCAGTTCTTTGTATTCAAAGGAAGCAATATAATTTCTATACAAATATTCAACTGAAACGGAAGCAGCATCACCACGTATTTCCTCAGGGCCCTGGCTAAGTGAAAACCCGCCGTCAAAACTGCTTGCAATAGTTCTGAATTGCCTGTAATACGCATCATACATGGGTGAAGCTTGAAGGTTTCCTCGCCCCAGTCGAATATCAAGAGAGTGCCTGCTGGAAAGCCACTTTTCTCTTTTTTGATCAGCAATGGCATCCAGCCTCGCTTCCTCTTCTTCTTCTATTCTTTCCTGTTCAGCTTCACGTAATTTTTCTGCTTCTTCTGATTTACGATCTGCTTCCTCTTTGATTCGCCTTTGTTCCTCTTCCGCTTTTAAACGTCTCTCTTCTTCTGCTCTCTTTTGTTGTTCTTCTATACGGCGCTTTTCTTCTTCGGCTTTTCGGCGGGCTTCATCTTTTTTTCGCTGTATCTCTTCAGCCTTACGCTTCTCGGCCTCAATTATTTTCTGTTCCTGTTCCTGTGTAGTATACCTGATTCTTTTTATATTCTTTTTAAGAATTGTCTTTTGACCGTCATCCGTATCCAGAGTAACATCGGTTCTGGATTGTTTGATCACCTTTCCATATACTGTCTGACCATTTTTTAAAATTATGGTCTCGGCAGATAATTCACTCATAAAAAACAGCGATACAACCAATGTTAATAATATCTTACTTCTCATTATTTTCTCCCGGATGACTCTTGTATCGCAAAGCACCGATTCTTTTTGCATGCATGCCAGTTAAGAATCAAGCAGGGTAAATGCTAGGATCTTGCTGCATTTTTTATTAGTCCTGCGGCAATCTCATTTTTTTGAATCTGCGATGTCCCTTCATAAATCTGTAAAATTTTAGCATCTCGAAAATATTTTTCAACCGGATAATCTTTAACATATCCGTAACCGCCAAGAATCTGCACAGCGTTTGTCGTAATTTCCATTGCTGCATCAGCGGTATATGCCTTGGCCATAGCAGAATACATGGCCATATCACGATGTCCCTGATCCACCATTGCCGCCGCTTTATATGTCAACAATCTGCCAGCTTCAATTTTCATGCCCATGTCAGCAAACATATGCTGGATCACTTGAAAGCTGGCAATTTTTTGCCCGAATTGCTCTCGCTGTCTGGCGTATTTAATAGCCTCATCCATGGCTCCGCTGGCAAGACCGACTCCGGCTGCTGCAACGGATATTCGTGAAATATTTAAGGTCTTTAAAGCTACGAGAAATCCTTTATCCAGATCGCCGATTAAATTTTCCTGAGGGACCTCACAATCTTCAAAAATCAACTGCCTGGTTTCTGATGATCTTATTCCCAGTTTATTCTCTTTCTTTCCAAAACTGAAACCGGGAGTACCTTTTTCCACAACAAAACAACTGATCCCTCTGGTCCCACGATTCTTATTTGTTAAAGCGAAAACAGTATAAATATCCGCCTGTCCTGCATTGGATATCCACTGTTTTGTGCCGTTTAAGATATATTTATCACCCTTTTTTACTGCAGTGGTCTTCATTCCGGGAACATCGGAGCCGGCTCCGGGTTCAGATAATCCGAACGCCCCGAGCTTTTCTCCTGAAGCCATCAATGGCAACCATCGGTTTTTCTGTTCCTCGGTTCCTGCAATATCAATTGGCAATGCTCCGAGTCTCGATGCAAGAACCGTAGTGGCAATTCCGAGGCATCCGTAAGCAAGTTCTTCAGAGAGAATAACACTGCCCATCATCCCCATACCCAGTCCGCCATAAGCTTCATCGTAGACAGCGGCAAATAATCCAGCTTCTTTTATTTTTTCCAGAATGGCAGTCGGGAATTCTTCTTTCTCATCCAGTTCAATGCGAACCGGTATAACCTCTTTGACAACAATCTCCCGGACCAGATCCCGAAGCTGCAATTGATCTTCTGTAAAAGTTTGAAAATTTGATTGTTCCATTGGATATATCCTGAATGTTTACCTGGAGTGAACTCCTTTAATATTGGACGATGGATCAGATCCAGGCCTGACAGGATACATACTTATTCTGCAAATACAGAACATTTCCAATCCGGAACCATTGCCTGGAATCACCTCACAGAAATTTTGAATGAATACATGGCAGAGAAATGAACAACAAACAAGATAACGCGGAGTAATGAAAGTCAGATGCTCAAAAAAGATCAGCTATTATTTTGATTTTTTGAGTCATCACCGCCATCTTCTTTTGAGATACGAATCACTTTAAATTCCACCATTTTCTGTCGAATTCTCTTTTTCAATTCAAAGGAAAAAATCCCATCATCAATTTTCTCACCCACTTCCGGGAATCGCCCTAACTTCTGAATCACATATCCGGCGATACTGGTATACGAATCAGCTTCAGGGATATCTGAATCAAAATAAGTGTTAAAGTCAGAAATGGATATTGTGCCGGAAACAAGAAAACTGCCATCTTTTTGCTCTACAATCTCACTCTCCGGCTTTTCAATTTCATCCTGTATTTCACCGACTATCTCTTCAAGAATATCTTCCATTGTAAGGACACCGGCAGTCCCGCCAAACTCATCCACAACTATGGCCATATGAATTTTACGCTTCTGCATCTCTTTGAGAATAACTCCGATTTTCATACTATCGGGAACAAAGTAAGCGGGTCTAACAAGCTTGGCAAGGTTTACGGGTTCATTTCGAGCCAGAGTTCGTATCAAATCTTTTACATGAACCAGTCCGACTATATGATCAAGACTCTCATGATAGACCGGCAGACGACTATAATCAAATCGTATATTTCGAAGTTCCTCATCAGAAATTTCGACAGAGAGTGCGCGAACATCAACTCTTGGCACCATAACTTCCCGTGCTGCCGTCTCATTCATCTCAAGCACATTCTCAATTATTTCGTGTTCGCTGCGCTCGATTGACCCGGACTGCACACCCTCTTCGAGAAGATGAAGGATCTCATCCGTAACCAGACGTGATTCACTGAAGCTTGTTTTATCCTTGAAAAAACGAAGAATCAGGTTACTGGAGACAGTTAACAGACTTGTAAAGGCTGAAAACAGTGTGGAGAGCACCTGCAGTGGCCGGGCTACTACCATAGCAAATCGATCAGCATAATTTAATGCAAGTGACTTCGGAACAAGCTCACCGAGAACCAGGGAGGCGTAGGAAATGCCTAACACGATAAACACAAGAGCTATATCTTCAGAAAAGCGGTTCGCATACGGAAGTGGAATCATCTCAATTATCGGAGCAACATGACGGACAAGTCTGGCTCCGCCAAATACCGATGCAAATGTGCCAACCAGAGTGACTCCAATTTGAACGGTTGCGAAAAATGAATCAGGATTGGACTGAAGGTTCGCAATTATCTGAGCACGCCGATCTCCATTTTCAAGGAGAGATTTGAGACGCCCTTTTCTCAGGGAAATAATTGCTATCTCTGATCCGGAAAAAAATCCATTCATCATGATTAATATAAAAATGATGAGCACATCAACGAGGGGATTGTTCATGATTTGCTCTCCTCGATTACTACAATCAATCGAAAAGCGAATCGTGGCTCTGAAGCCGCAAAAAATCCATATTTTTTATTATGGGAAATATATTTCGTTATTAAGATAAGACTATCAGGGTCCATAATTGGGCTCATTTTATCGAGTGACTACAGCCGCCGCCGGCAACCGGTTTTGAGAATTCAGGCATACAGCCAGATTGGATTGTAATATATTGGTGAGGGTCCATTGGAATCTGCAAATCCCTATTTAGTTTTCATTTATTTTTTGAATCAATTCGGTTTTTTCAACCATGACACACGATATACAACCTATCCTTTTTCAGGTCAACTCATATTGAGCAAAAAAATAGCTGTATTCAACTCGATCCACCCGTCTCAAAGTCATAGAAAAAAAATCCGGAGACGTATAACCGGTCCCCAAAAAAAATAGTCATTGTCTCTGTGGGACCGTTCACAGATAATCAGTAAAGTTAAGATATAAAATACTCTTCCCGGATGCTGTGCGCTTGAGTCATTTGTGCCTGTCCAGGTACTGGTTCTCCCGGGGAAAAAACAAATCGATCAAAAATTAGGTCATATTAGTTACATGATTCATATAAAAAGTAAGCAGGAAATTGAAAAAATGCGTGATGCGTGCCGCCTGGCCGCAGAGGTTCTGGAAAGAACCGGTGAAATAGCCAAACCGGGTGTTTCAACACTGGAACTGGATGAATTTGCCGATCGTCTGACTCGCAAAAATGGCGGAGTAAGCGCCCCCATGAACTACAAAGGCTACCCTAAAAATATTTGTACTTCCGTAAACAATGTTGTATGCCACGGGATCCCCGCCCCTGACCAGGTGCTGAAAGATGGAGATATAATTAATATTGATATCACCGTTATATTGAATGATTTTCATGGAGATACATCACGTACTTTTGCGATAGGAAACATAAGTGAAACAGCCAGAAACCTGATGGTTCATACGGAAAAGTCTATGTACGCAGGTATTTCTGTTATTCGGCCCGGGGGGAGAATTTCCGACATAGGTGATGCTATTGACGCTTATCTGAAACCTACGGGATATGGAATTGTTCGAGATCTGACCGGGCATGGTATAGGAAGAAGCTTTCACGAAGAGCCGTCAGTTCCTCATTATGCAAAAAGTCCTGTTCGAGTGAAAATGAGACCGGGAATGACTTTTACTGTTGAACCGATGATCAACAGCGGTTCCTTCGAGGTCAATTTTAGCAGGGAAGATGGCTGGACTGTAACCACGCGAGATAACTCTCTATCCGCTCAGTATGAGCATACCTGTCTTGTAACTGATTCCGGGTATGAAATCCTGACAGAACCCGGTTGAATTCATCTCGAAAAAGATTGATTCCCGACCTCAACTCCGTTTTTAAGAGACATATAACGTAATAAAATAAAATCGCTTGAATTTTACATGGGAGTTCTGTAATCAAAGTCAGCTTAATGAAAAACAATGAGCCTGGAATGAAAGAAATAATAAAAGATAGATACTTCAGGAAAAAAAAGTGAAAAAAAGAACCATAATATCTCTAATTTATATCCCATTTATATTACTTATAAGCACATCACTGATAGGATGTTTCTCAACCCAAACAGCCAGTGATATTTCCATAGAAGAGATGTCTATTGATGAGTTCAATGTAACTTTGTACTATCCAGAAGACTGGAGAGTAGGATCCGATAGTTATTTTCAGTTCAAGGCTTTTGGTTTTGCTCCCAATGATCGTCCCGCCAATATTGAATATAGAGGACTTGCCAGCGGAAAAAAAGATCTAGAAGGCCAGAATAAGTACGCAGAGGGATGGTATGAGGCAATTCCATTGAACTACCCGGAATGGAAGTATATATCCAGATCCAAACACGAAGAAGGAAATGCGGTAGTTTACGAATTCGAGGGCACATATAGAGTTGCAACCGACACCTTTCGTAAAATTGGAAAGCTGCGATTTGTGGGCGATTTCACACATGCAATCTATTATACAACACTGGACGAAAACTTTGATTTAACCAGAGAATTCTTCAATGATATTGACAATTCTCACAATTTTAGAGAATCAAAAAATTAAAAAACAATCAGGCAATCCCTTCTGCATTACTGCCACTGCGACTGGCTCACTCTGCGCGGTTCAATACTACCGAAATTGCCGCTTTACTCAATATAATTCCCTGGCCGCGCATAATCCAATCCGCGAAAGAGACCACTGAGTTACTTTTCCGGTATCTGAAGCTTCTGTCCCGGATAAATTCTATTTGGATTTTTTAGCATCTTGCGGTTGGCCTTCCAGATTTTTCTCCAGAGATATGGATTGCCGTAGACCTCTTTTCTCCCGGCAATACACCATAAACAATCTCCCGGTTTTACCCTGTAAGTTGCACTGCTATCGCCTGAATCGCTGTCACTCTGCTGAACACTCTGCTGAACTGAGGACTGACTGGAGGAATCGGAAACTTCAATGGAATCGTCGGAGGCGGATACCGGTGGTCCACTGGATTCACCCTTATCGGCAACAATTTTTGAACTGTACTGACTGTTATCAACAGTGGCGTCACCATTACCACTTAGACCACGAATCTGCTCCTGAATTATAGAAGAAAGTGCAATAACTTCTTCCGCATCGGCAAGTGCATTGTGCAATGAGCCCGCTTCAAACTCCCCTGTGGCCGATAAAAGGGCTTCGTTGCCTGCAGCCAGGTAATCCTTGATGACCGGTATCATTTGAATAGACTCATTATCAAGCTTTCCAGATTGATTCAATTTTTGATTGTAAGAATCCTCTGTACCTGTGAGAGTTTTCATAGCCAGCTGAACCTTTTTTTCAGAATAACCCGGAAGACTCTCTTCTATCAGCTGATTTGCAAGCAGCATTGATTGACGAAGGTCTGCTGAAGCTCCATCCAGATCTCCCGTTTCAATTTTCTGGTTGGCATTTTCGAGAAAACTTTTTCCCTCTTTATACGAGGCAGAACTGCTGTCTGCTCCGTATTGAAGTGCTTCTGAAAACCGCTCCTCAATTTTTCTGGAGAGGAATAGTAAATCTGACCTTGCAGATTGAGACTCACTCTGTTGAAAATAAATCCCGCTTCCGCCGGGCTCACGAAGAGTCAGGCTGCAGGACGAAAATAGTATTATAAAGAAAATAGAAAAGTGAGGCACAAGTGATCGTACATTCATGAAAATTCTCCATCTGAAAGCAAGGCTGGAAACGAGTTTCAAAGAGGGGGTCAGGATTGGAAGTAAAAAGTGAAAGACTCCGGGTATCAGGAAAACGCTCCGATTGCCTCTTCTTCAGAGGTGTATATATCAAAAAAGGTAGTCAGCTTTGTCAGTTCAAATACCTTACGAACACTCCCTGTAACATTTATGATTTTCATTCCACCCTTTTGCTTTTTTAGATTGGATAGACTTGAAATGAGAGCGCCGATTCCCGATGAATCAATATAACTAACTCCAGCAAGATTTAGAACAACCTTAAACTTATCCTCTGAGATAAGCTTTCCTATCGTATCTTTTATTTCCGGTGCGTTATAGAGATCAATCTCCCCGCTTATATTCAATATAATGATTCCTTTACTTTCTTTCTGCTCAATTTCCATATCGAATACCGATCCATTTATCCGGTTTTATATAATATCTCCCGGTTTTATATACTGTGTCAAGACAAATGAGTAAAAATTCAGAATGGAATAGCTTTCCAGTGTTTATAAAACTCCAGAAATTCTCCTCTCTGAATGGATGATCTCATTTTTGTCATAAACGAATGAAAAAAGTAAAGGTTATGATAGGTAATCAGTTGTGATCCCAGCATCTCCTTTGCTTTGAACAGATGACGAATATATCCGACTGAATACCTGCGACATGTTTTACAGTTACAATGCGAATCCAGAGGCAATGTAGACAGTGAATGAGAAGCGTTACGAACATTCACCTTGCCAAGAGAGGTAAGGGCCTGACCGTTCCGGGCATTTCTTGTCGGAAGTACACAATCAAACATATCGATACCATTCTTGACAGCTTCAAGGAAATCAGGAATAGTACCCACTCCCATAAGGTATCTGGGCCTATTCGAGTCCAGATTTGGTCCCAGAGCTTCCAGGATTTCATACATCTGTTCACGGCTCTCTCCCACACTGAGTCCACCCACAGCGATTCCGTCAAATGGAAGAGATTGAATATACTGCAGTGACTCAACTCTCAGTCGCAGATCCATATGCCCCTGCGAGATACCAAATACCCGGCGCGCAACCGGATCCATTTTCCCCTCATCAATCAAACGATGTCGATGATCAATTGCATTTCGTGCCCAGCGATGAGTTCTGTCCAGAGACTCCTCTGCTCTCTTCCTGTCAGCACTGGCAGGAGGACAATCATCCAGGACCATCATTATATCCGAACCAAGCAAGTTTTGAAAATCAATAACCTTTTCCGGAGTAAAGAGATGTCTGGATCCATCCAGATGGCTTGAAAATTCTACACCCTCTTCCCGAAATTTTATACGATCAGAAAGACTGAAAACCTGAAATCCACCACTGTCTGTTAGAATTGCATGGTCTTCCCAGGACATAAATGGCTTGAGTCCGCCAAATTCTTTTATTATTTCACCAGGACGCATATAAAGGTGATAGGTATTGGATAAAATCAGATCGTATCCGATTTCTTCCAGATCTTCCTGCCAGAGCGCTTTGACTGTTCCCTGCGTTCCCACAGGCATAAATACAGGAGTCGCAACGGTTACAACTCGTCGCCCATCGTTAAATCGCAGTAAGCCATTTCTTGCCAGTGTGTTCGGATCTGTTGACTCAACCGTAAAAAAAGAATCACTCATTATATTGCCTGCGAATAGATATCATCACGGGATCATAATCAATACCCAGAGATGCCCCATATCGGAAGTATTTTTCAAGATGATATTGAATCAATTCAGATCGCATATCCAACGGATTCTTATCTGCCTGTATCATTCTGGATGCACGGTAAAGTGCATATGATTCAGTTCCGTACAATTCTGAAATTCTTTTTTCATCAATCCCTCCAGGGGCTGAAACCGGTCCTTTACCAAGGTCACGAAGAAAAAGAACAGCCGTTTTATGATAGAGAGGATCACTTAAGGGTCGTTTCAAAAGTTTTTTGAAAGTATCCATTGATTTATTGAGATTCTTTTCATATATATCTCTTGCAGTCTTATCTTCTCCTGAAGCATTGAAATCCATATGACTGAAATAGACATAAAATAGAGAGATTAAAACATCTGTATCATCAGGAGCCAGCTGGTTGGCCTCCTGAGCCGTTTCACGCATCCGGTCCAGTAAATGAGCTGCCTCAACTTTTCTTCCGGCATGGGATTGCTTGAATTCGTAACGAAAACGCAGAACCTCGAGAAAATTCTTATAAAAGAGTAGTTCATCAGCAGAAAATCTAAAATTTTCCCTGTATTTCCAGGCAAGTTCATATTGTGAATATGCCCTGACGGGATCTTCATAACCGTTCTTCTGCGCCATCTCAAAGTAAATTCCTGCCAGAGCTGTATGAGCCTCGGGAAGACTGTCGTCGGCCTCCAGCGCCTCTGAATAACTGGAAATGGCCCGATCCATCAACCCACGATTTCTGTATAAATCCCCGCGCTTTTTTACAACAAAAGCCTTCTCCAGTTTTTCTGTCTCAAGTGTTCGAGCTACGAAGTTTCCCTCTCGAACACGTAGAAGATTACCCTCTCCATTTAAGACCCAACCATAATATGGAGTATGAATCAGGGACCGAACCGTAATCTCCCCCACAATCAGACCATTTCTGTAACGGCTATGATAGGGGTTTTTATCAATAACATAGAGTTTCTGGCCAACCTTAACTCCTTCGGGGTTGGCAACTTTTACGGTAACCTGATCGGCGCGGCTGTCATAATTCAAGTAGGGTGAATCAACTTTGTGGGGTTCTGCTACCTTCGTTTTACTACGAATCTCTCCCACCAGTAACATTTTTGTTTTTCGAGTGGCATCATAGTTTCTGAAGGCGTAAATAAGCTCATTCTTGCTGCGGGCGTGGATACCGGCCAGTCCAGTCCCACAAAAAAGAGCCAGAGTGGCCAAAATTATTTTTTTTTGTGACATAATCATAATAAAAAATGCGAAAACTCTATTCCCTGTTACTATTCTTCGGTCATATTCTGTGCAGGTAGAGTCTTTTTTTCTGTCAAATAAGAGACCGAACCAGGGATGAAAAGAAAGCCCTTTACGAATAAGGAATATCCCCGGATAAGGATAGAGTTTCAAATCATGCAACTAAGTTCTATAAATAATAAAATTATGCGTATTCTGGTTGTTGATAACAGTCGTGTCATACGCCAGATAATCAGAGAAGAACTGGAAACGAATGGGTTTGATGTTATAGATACAGACCTGGGTGAAGAAGTTTATAGAATTCTATCGGAAAAGGATGTGGACCTGGTTACTCTTTCCGTTGAGCTTCATGATATAAACGGATATGACATCTGCCGCACTATAAGAAATGGAGGCCCCTCCGAGCGAGTTGTTCGAAATAGCAATATTCCTATCATATTTGTTACCAGCAATGACACAATAGAAGAGAGACGCAAAGGTTTCCAGGTAGGGGCAGCTGACTTCATAAGCAAACCATTCGGAAAAGGGGAAGTTTCAAGCGTTATCAGAAAGTTATTGAAACCGGAAGCAAACCTCCAGGGAATGGAAGCTCTGGTTGTGGATGACAGTAAGTTTGCAAGAGAGATTGTTTCCGGCGCTCTGAATCAAATAGGTGTGACCACACATCAGATGAATAATGGAAAAGATGCGATCTCATTTATTAAAAAAAATCCCAGACGTATCGATATGGTTATTACAGATGTTGTGATGCCCGGAATACAAGGTGATGAACTCGTTAAAATCATTCGCAAAGAGCGGACCGATCCGGATCTTCCCATACTTGTCATGAGCGGTGAAGATCACAATCTTTCCATTATGGATATTTTCAAGGCAGGGGCAACCGACTATATTATGAAACCATTCATTAAAGAGGAACTTCTGGCCCGGCTTCATGTGCATATGAAAACCCGCCTGCTCAACCGTTTATTGATGGAGAGACTGGAAGACCTGGAACATGCGAATTTAAAGCTCAGGTCCATAGCCAGCCGTGACCCTTTAACCGGCCTCTACAATCGCAGGGCTTTTTTTGACAGGCTGCAGGATGCGAAAATTAAAAAGAAAAAAGAAGACCTGTATCTATCCTTTATTATTTTTGATATAGATCATTTCAAACACATTAACGATCAATATGGACATATAACCGGGGATCAGGTATTGCGAGAGACAGGTCTTATTATCCGAGCCACTTCAAAACATACAGCAATCGTTGGCAGACTCGGAGGCGAAGAGTTCGGTGCGTTTGTCCTTTCCAGAGACCCCGGTTCAGCAGTTAAAATTTCAGAAAGAATTCGCAGCAGAATTGAACAATACAATTTTCTCCAAAACGGAACGGAGAGAAACATCAAGGCTACCATTTCCATCGGAGTATATATATCTCCACCAGACGAGAATTTAACAGCCGAACGTTTGTATGGGAATGCTGACGAGATGCTTTATGATGCAAAGACAAACGGCCGAAATCGAATCTGTCATAAAACATCAAAAGGGGAAAAGTCAGAATGAGTGAACAAGTTTCCAGCAGTCACAAACCGGAAGAACTTCCGTTCGGGAGGCGAAAAACTGACCATATGTCCGGTAAGCTACTGGAAGCCGATGGTCGATATTATATTCAGGGTGAACACTTCATGGAAATAAACCGTCAAAATGAGAATATGAAGCTCTTACTGGAAGCGACGAGAGCTCTCATGTCTGTACGGGATATTAATACTCTACTGACACGTATTATGGATCACGTAACACGTGTAATGAAAGCGGAAAGATCCAGCCTCTTCCTCATTGATCACGTAAATAACGAACTGTGGTCCCGTGTTGCCCAGGGAACATCAGAGATACGAATCCCTGCGGGGAAAGGGATTGTCGGACATGTTGTAGAGACTGGTAAAGTCGTGAATATTCCGGACGTATATGAGCACCCGAATTTTCGCAGCGAATACGACCTCATAACTGGCTTCAGGACAAAATCCATATTATGTGTCCCTGTTAAAGATGATCGGAACATTATTATAGGCAGCCTGGAAGTACTCAATAGAGAAGATGGTTCGGCATTTAACGAAGAAGATGAACAGCTTCTTGAAGCTTTTGTATCACTTGCATCGACTGCCCTTGTTAATGCACGGGCCTATGAAAAGCTCCACGACGAAAGGGCTCAACTGGAAGATCTGATTGATTCGGCAAGAGCTCTTATTGCCGAGCTTGATCAAAATTCACTGCTCGAACTCATTTTACTCAAAGTTACACGTGTAATGAAAGCGGATCGATCTTCCCTGTTCTTACTGGATAAAGAGACCGGAAATCTTGTATCGCGTATAGCCCAGGGAGCATCGGTTTTAAGGGTCCCCATTGGAGAAGGAATAGTAGGGCACACGGCTAAAACCGGCGAAACAGTTCATATAAAAGATGCTTACAGTGATCCGAGATTCAATCCTGATTTTGACAGATCCAACAATTATATTACAAGATCCATACTGTGTACGCCGGTGCGAAACACAAATGGTGATATTATGGGTGCCATTGAAGTATTAAACAGGGTTGATGGGGCCTCGTTCACCCAAAAAGACAGACAGATGCTGGAAGCCTTTGCCTCACTCGCAGGTGTGGCATTAACCAATGCCAGAATACACGAAGAACTCTTAACGGAAAGAGCCAACCTTGAATCCAGAGTTTTTGAGAGGACAAAAGATCTTGAATTATCAAGGAGACAATCAGATGAATTACTGTGGAACATCCTCCCTCGCAGCATAGCTTCCGAACTGAAAGAAAAGGGAATTGTAATCCCGCGAAGATATGAAACTGTGAGTGTTTTATTCTCAGACTTCAAAGACTTCAGCAAGAAGGCAATAACTATTGATGAAAATAGACTCATAAGCGAACTGGATAGAATCTTTCGCACATTCGACGATATAATCCTGAAGCATGGTCTGGAGAAAATCAAAACTATTGGCGATTCATATATGACAGCAGGGGGAATACCGGAGGAGAACAGTTTTAACGCAATTGATATATCTCTGGCAGCTCTTGAAATTCTAAATTACTTAAAAGAGGAGAGAAGAAAAGAGAGTCCCGTATCACTTCTCTGGGATGCGCGTATTGGAATTCATACCGGACCTGTAATTGCGGGGATTGTCGGTAAAAATAAATTTGCCTATGACATCTGGGGTCCCACAGTCAATACGGCAAGTCGTATTGAGTCAGAGGGTGAAACAGATGTGGTAAGCGTCAGTGTGGATACATACAAAATGATACAGGATTATTTTGTATGCGAGTACCGGGGTGTTATCAATGCAAAAAATATCGGAGATATTGAGATATACAGACTCCGCAGATTAAAACCGGAATATGCTCGCGACCCGGACGGAGTATTCCCGAATGAATTATTTTTTGAAATACGATCCCGATCAGAGAAGTGAAAGATCAAGCAGCCAATTAAATAGTTCCTGCTGAAAAAGTGCACCGCGATTTCGACACCAATCGGTAATTTGAGCATCATAAACGAAAACAAGTCACGCGGGTAGTCAAAGAGCAGGCTATATCCCCGAATTCCCGTAAAATTATTCTTTTCGTAACGAAAAGGTCTGGAAAACCTGCAGTCATCCCATGGAAAATCATGCGGCGGCCCTCCGTTTCCGGTCAATGATTCGGCAGGCATATCGATACTCTCCTGAGAAAAGGAGATCACGACAGGTTTAATGTACGAGCTATTTTTTACCAACAAATTGGCGGCGCAGAGGCCATATCTCCATGCCGTTTTTCAAACCATCCGGATAAACTAATTGACCGGATACTGTTTTTTCGCAACCCTGAACAACAGTGAAGGGGATTTCTCCTCGAATAACCGGTATTGATATGCTTTTTAACTCACTTCAGTTCTTAGTTTTTCTTTTCATTGTCACAATAGCATATTATACTCTTCCCCATAGATTTCGTTGGATTCTTTTATTTATTGCAAGCGCCTATTTTTACATGGCCTTCATTCCTGAATATATCATTATCCTCATATTCATCGCCGGTCTCGATTATGCCCTCTCCCTCCTTCTGGAAAGACTGGAGGGGCCACAAAGAAACGCGGCCTTCGCAGCGGGAGTCATAATCAATCTGGGAATACTTTTCAGTTTTAAATACTATGATTTTATCAATGACAATATATCTTTTCTCTTTCATCTTTCAGGATTCCATTATTCTTACAAAAAAATGACGCTGGCCCTACCACTGGGGATATCCTTTCACACTTTCCAATCCCTTGGGTATCTCATCGACGTTTACCGACGAAAGATTTCGCCGGAAAAGCATTTTGGACGATTCTTTGTTTTTGTCATGTTCTTTCCCCAGCTTGTCGCTGGTCCCATCGAAAGAGCGGAAAACCTCCTGAGTCAGTTATACAAAAACATTACGTTCGATTCCAATAATTTGGTGGAAGGATTCGAACGGATGCTTTACGGTTTTTTTAAGAAGGTGGTTGTTGCAGATCGACTGTCTATCTATACTGATCAGGTTTTCAACTCCCCTCACTTGTTTGGAGGGATGTACACCATCGTTGCCGTTTACTTTTTTGCCTTTCAGATCTATTGCGACTTCTCGGGCTATTCCGATATCGCCATCGGTGCGGCCAGGATTCTGGGAATAGACTTAATGGAAAATTTTAAGCGGCCCTACTTTGCCAGTAATATTCAGGAATTCTGGAGAAGATGGCACATATCACTTTCCGGTTGGTTCCGCGACTATCTGTATTTCCCTCTGGGTGGCAATAGAGTCTCCCAACTATTTCTGTTTCGAAATATATTTATCGTTTTTCTGCTAAGTGGTTTATGGCACGGCGCTGCATGGAATTTCGTCATATGGGGAGCACTGCATGGCCTTTACATGATTTTCTACAACGTTCTCGGTAGCTACTTTTCCTTCGGTCGTAAACATAAATCGGGCCCCTTTGCGACAGTTCTGTCATTTTTCATAACCTTTCATTTCACCCTGTTCGCCTGGATTTTCTTTCGAGCCAATAGCTTTCCGGAGAGCCTGTTGATCATAAAACACCTCGTTCTCCCCGCATATGATATTTCTGGTAATGTTCAGGTCATGTACATGCTTAAAAGCGGAATTATCACTCTCCTGGTATTCCTCGTAATGGAAGCCATTCAGGAGTTACGCGAAAAAAATATCCTAACTTTTACAAGTTTCCTTATGGAATGGTGGAGTAAGAACTTTTATACTAGAGTCATCACATCTTCTGTTATGTTGTTGATTATTTTATTTGCCGGGGTTTTCAATAATTCCTCATTCATCTATTTCCAATTTTAATTATGAAAACGATCATCAAATACACTGTCTTTTTACTCATCCTCGTTTACGGAGGAGATCGGGTATTGTATCGAGTGGCTCTCCCATTTTACGACAAACGAAATCGCCTTTTAAAAATAGCCGATCCGGCAGAGATATTCATCATTGGCTCCAGCCATGTTCTGTGGGATATCGATCCGACGCTTCTCTCCACTGAAACGGGCAAAAGTGTGAACCTCATCAGCCCTCCAGGAGCGGACATGGAGTTGCGCCATGCCATTCTGTCCGATGCGATACGACTTCACAAGAACAGGTTGCCCCATTATCTGATCCTCGAAACTGACAAATACAGCTTTGACGGGAAGCGATACCCGGAAGACGTTTACAAATCGCTTAAGGCTTATTACCACCAGGGGATCTTAAGAAATTATCTGGAAGAAAAAATTAGCGACCCTGTTGATCTGTTTTTCTTAAAAGTAATAAAAGTATACTCTATGAACGGGGACTTCCACATTATTTCCACGGAGATGATCGATAGTCTGGTGGACATCATTTTACACAGAAACAGAGAAAACATCAATAGCTCCGTCCCCGATGAGGATCCGGCAAACGGGGAAGATAGAAGGATTTCCTGGGAAAAAAAATGGGAACCTGTTTACAAAAAGGAGTATACCACTCCCGGTGAGAATTCCCGACTTCGAAATCATTTTCTCGCCATCGTGAAACTTTGCAAGACAAACAAAATTGAACTGGTGCTACTGAATACACCAAACTATCGATTTCTTACTGCAGGATTGAATACAACCGACGGGCCGGTTCCCTATTTCAAAGAGCTATCAGCCCAAAATCCCCATGTGCATTATATGGAACTGAATCCTTATTTGTTCCAAAACGACATATCTCTGTTGTATGACCCGTCCCACCTGAACAAACAAGGGCAGATTCTTTATACAAAGGCTTTAAGCGAAGAATTGAGACAAATGTAATCACTCAACTCTCAACCTCCGAACTTTTTAGGGGGGAATGAACCGGGACCCATGCAGCCAGCACTATGTGTTTGAAGTTTGTTTCCTCTTTGGTCATTTTTCCATGATGCGCCGGATCTTATGAAATATCAACAAGACCCACACAAGAAGCAAGCTGCCCAGGAGAACTGAATCGTTGACAATCACCGTTGGAAGCCTATAGGTTCAGGGCTTGTAGCACACAACACAGAAACAGCCTGCCACCGGCCTTTTGCCCCGTCAGACCAGGAGATAACAATTTCCAGGTTCGGTATCCCTTGGAATAATATAGTATCTTTGCGTGATTATTAATTAAAAAAAGGTTGGAATGTCATGCTAGCCGAAATCCCATCTGTGAATGAGAATTTCGGCTTGCGCTTACTTACTCTAACTTTATTGCGCACTGCACAATTTGAGCTTTAACGGATCAGTGGTTCTTGCATCCGCCGCCATGGTCATGCTGACCACAGCATTCATGATCGTCGTCGTGGTCATGATGGTGGTGTCCACCACCGCCACAGCATCCGCCGCCTTTAGGATTTAGATCTTCGTCTGTAGCTTCGCGAATATCAGCCACTTTTACATCAAACATAAGAGTCTGACCTGCCAGAGGGTGATTTCCATCAACAGTTACAGTATCGCCTTCGATAGCAGAAACAGTAAATACCTGAACTCCATTGGGAGTGTTTGCCTGAAGCATAGTTCCCACAGATAAATCCTCAATCCCTGCCAGCTCGGTTTTAGGTACCTGGTGTGTCAGGTCATCACGACGGGGCCCGTAAGCCTGCTCTGGATCAAGAGTTACTTGAAATGCATCACCAATCGCTTTGCCTTCCAGTGCAACTTCAAGACCGGCGATAAGCTGGCCCATACCCTGTATGAATGTTAGAGGTTCGCGATCGGTCGTTGTGTCGAGGATCTCTCCAGCTTCATTTTTCAGGGTGTATTCAATACTGACTACGTGTTTTTCTGCTACCTTCATAATTACCTTTTTCCTGATGTGCCCGGTGTCCCGATGTTGGGCAGAGCTTTACAATTATTACCTTATAAGAACAAAGAAAGCCCTTATGGCCACCATTTTTTTTGCAAAAAAACACACCACAGGAGGATTTTTAGTAATAAAATAGAAAAAAAAGTCGTGGAATGGCAGATGGAATGCCCTGAATGGTAATTACATGAGTGAGTTCGACCTTCAAGGTGATATCTGTCTGAGCAGATACAGAAAAACTTTGTTTGCGCCTCTATTCTGACAGCCAGCCGCTTGTAGGAACTCATACACCTTTTCAGCCTTTTCAACCACAAGACCATTTATACCGGTCATAGCTCCCGTCCTTCTCATGAATATGATTTTACTAAATAGCGAGTTCATACGATAGTAGATTCAGGATTAAAAAGAGAACTGCAGTATAAGCTGAACAGGTATTAACACTTTCGTTAATTTTTGACAGTTCTACAAAATCAAACAGTGGTAAATTTCAATGATTTATAGTTGTAAAAAACAAATATGGACTGTCACCGGGGTGTTTATTCATGATTGGTAAAGAAAAAGGAGATAACAATCCCAGAATAACCCTTAAAAAACTGGTATTTATTCAACTAATAATACCGCATCTGGCCAATATAGTTGCGGCTTTGTCGGGGAATTTAATGGGACTGATTTTCAGCATCCCTGGCGCAGACCAGGAAATCCGGAGGCTGCAAAAAGAATCAGGTTCAACCGTACTCATTGCCTTCGGTTCATCTATTCTTTTTTTCATAATTTATAATTATCCCATATGGATTGATGCTGCCAGAAAACGGCCCTTTTCGGACCGTTCAAAAAAAAGATTCCTGAATTCGGCATTTATTTATGGCCTGCTCAGTATTCCTGGCTGGGGAATCTCTATTCTTGGAAATCTTATACTGGTTCATATCCATGAAATCAATTTACCGCTTTCGGTAATGGTTTTTATGAGTGTGGCAAATATGACATACGCACTCCTCTGTATGACAATCATCTATTATCTTGTTGAACTCATAAACCGCAACTATTTGATGCACCACTTTTTCCCCAACGGCAAAATTGGAGGTTTTACAAGCAAGCGAACAGCATCCATAAAATTAAGATTTTTTATAATGTTTATATCCATCTCCGCTTTCCCGATGATCATTCTTGTATCATCAATCTACTCCATCAATCAAACACTGCTCTATCTGGGACAAGAGGTTGTAATCCCAAACGACAGATTATTTATCGTATCGTCGATCCTTGCTATTATGGGAATATTTATAACCTGGCTTGTCTCCAGGTTTTACGAAACCCCGCTGCGAGAACTTAAAATCATGACAGAACATATGAACCGTGGCCATTATAATGAAAGGTTACCGGTGAGATCAGGAGACGAACTGGGACTTCTGACAGAATCTGTAAACAATATGGCAAAAGGACTGGCAGAAAAAGAGTTTATAATGGAAACCTTTGGACGCGTTGTTGATCCATCTGTTCGCGATCACCTTCTAAAAGGTAACATCAATCCCGGTGGAGAGCAGAGGATGGCTACGGTACTATTCAGCGATATACGTGATTTCACAACGTTTTCTGAAAAAAACACACCGCAGCAAATTGTTACAATACTGAACCGATATTTCGACCGAATGAATCAGGCGATAGCAGTAGAAGGAGGATTGGTTAATAAGTTTATCGGTGACGCCGTGATGGCTCTTTTTAATGCGCCGCTGGATCTGCCCTCCCATGAAGTCGCTGCCTGCAGAGCGGCCATCCGCATGATTCGCGAAAGAGACAACCTGAATCGTGAACTTAAAAAAGAAGGATTTGAGCCTCTTCGCACCGGAATTGGTATACACACAGGCTATGTACTTGCAGGAAACATCGGAGCACAGAATCGTATGGAATATACGGTTATCGGAGATGCTGTCAACGTTGCCTCACGTATTGAGGGTATGACAAGAAAAACAGATAACTCTATACTCATCTCCGGAGTTACAAAGAGTGCCCTGAGTGGTGCTTTTATTGATGAAAATCAGATCAAACGAATTGGAAATGTAAAAGTTAAGGGTAGAAATGAACCTGTAGAAATTTTCGGTTTTGCCTGAACAGGGAGCCAGTATAGAATTTTTAGTAGAATTATATGAATCACCCGGGTCACATAAAAAAGATCTTTTCAAGTATCATTCTGACAGGCATTATCCTGCTCCTCACTCTATTAATGCATTTTGCTCTGACCGAAAATTGGGATAAGGACACACAATCTACAACAGAGAGAGTCGAACTGCAATATCACTCTTCCGCTGATGAGTCCATACAGAAACCGCATCTCACTACTCCTCTGGATCGCAGCATGATTCGACAGGGACTTGTCGATGTTTACGAAATGGATCCAACTCTGGCCCGCAATATCTCACTTCGCAGACCAGATCAAAATACTGCTAGAGTAGATGTAATACTCTCGCCGGACGAGCAACTCACTTCAG
>JBNKQE010000012.1:0-30347 GCA_050295715.1 Leptospirales bacterium | reverse complement strand
AAAGCCAGATGTTGTTATTACCGACAGTCGCATGCCTATTATGGATGGACTGGATATGTCACGTGAAATAAAAAAAGCAAGCCCTACCACACCCGTTATTGTTGTCTCAGCCTACCACGAAGAGGAGATTGAAAATAGAAAAGAGACCCTATCAATTGACCACTATCTAATGAAACCTATAGATATGACAGATTTGATAAGCAAACTCCACGGAATTGCCGCAAATCTACAGAGAATATGATATACTGATTCCGGGATTACGAAAATCATTCATTGCTTCCTCTTCTCCTGACTGTGGATACGTAAAAGGCGAAGCTCGCCTTGAGGAAACCCTCACAAGATCATGAACAATTTCTAACCGATTTCCTGAAAAACCTTCATCAACATGTAATTTAACAACTCTGTACCAGATTTTTCCCGGAGGTATATGAAATGTGTGGTTTACACAGAGACAATGGAATTTGAATCCAAGTGCGTGATCTGTTGGATCCACCAGGTGAGGTGATGCAAAAAAATAGATATCTTCACTCCCGGTATTTTCCATAACCAGGACAAATTTACGATTGGAACCGGGATACATATGAAATATGGAGTCTTTTCGTAAAGTCTCAACAGGAATATTCTCAAGTGAATCAGCCACTCCGGTTTCCCAGAGATTGGACGCCTTTTGCGCCGAAGGTTCATACAGCTTCATCTTCTCTGTAATTCCTTTGTAACGCCATGATACCACAATAGCAACAGACTTTTCAAAGTTTTCCGGTTTGATCTCTGAATAGCTTCCCGTCGGACGACATCGATCCTCCGTAACAGGTGTCTGCAATCCGGTTTTATCGCACCCGGAAAATAATAATACGATAAGAACCAAACCGGCCCCCCTGTAAAGGGCCGATTTTGTAAATAGCTTCGTTTTCCGTTCAGGTTGAAACATCTTATTCAAGAGTCATTTCCAGTGTATTAAAATTAAGAAACTTTTTTCGGGGACTCACATTTTTTATAATATACTTCCCGTCATCACCCTTCTTTATAGATAAAATATCCTGAAATATTTTTTCACTATTTCCTGTTGCATCTGTCAGATTGCAGTCACGCCCACAACCATTGCAGTCCATCTCCATTGTCGTCTCTTCGCGGTAAGATCTTACAAATCCATAAATGGAGAGGACCATCTCGCCTTTTCCAATTTTTCGAATGTTGTAATTTCCCAGAGCGTAGAAATCTTCAAAGACCTGACTTCCTTCATAATAATCATTGGAAGATGTCTGCCCACCTACAAAAAAGCTGCCATCAGAGCGTAAACGAACCTTCCAGTCACCGCTCTGGTAGACATCACCTTCCGGTTCTTCTTCACCAGATGTAATCTGTCCGACAAGTCCGTGATCAAGGATATCAATGAGCTCTGATTTGCTAAAAGCGCTCTGGTTTGCACTTGCTATTTGCTGAATGCGCGGAAATGGATCCGGCATAAACCAGCGTTCTCCATCGAAGAAACGTAACTCACTTATTGCAAGATCCTTATATTTCTTACCGGGATAAACATCCAGAACCTCCATTGTCAGCGCCCTTCCATTAAAAGGCTCTGTCAGCAATATCTCCTGTGAACCCATATCATCTTTAAGGTCCACGACAGTCTCATAATCTTTTCCCGATATTTTCATCTTTTTCAAGCGGGCATTGGACCAGCAGTGCACTCCGGACCGCTGGTATCCATTCCAGATACGAATTTTCTCAATCTTGCGATCATCAGGAAATGTGAACTTAAGAGTAACTCCTTTTCCTTTCCCATCCGAAGACCAGGCATACTCATACCTGGAATCGAACATATTCATAACATCATAAGAGCTGGTTGGAGATAAGGTTGAAGATGCCTTTACATCAATTTTTTCTATTCGCGGCGACTGCAGAGCTACCTTCTTTCCTTCACCGTCAAAAATATTGTACTCCTTTACACAGACCGCCGTATTGCTTTGAAAATTTACCGTTAAAGATCGAGCTGGAAAAGTGTGGTCCAGTTTCATTTTCAGGTTCCCATTTTCCAATTTCAGTGGAACAACTAACTCATCAAAGTTTAGATAGAGATTCGCATCCCCCGTAAATGGACTTCCGCAGGGAACAATTTCAAGAGACGACAGATTAATTATCTCATCGGGATAGATATGCAGTTTAACAAATTTAGCCCGTTCCGACGCCTTCCAGCTTTTTCCACTAAACAGAGCAAAGGGAAGACCCTGCTCGATTGAAGTGGCTGTAGCCATAGATGTCGGGATCCCGGGTTTGGAACAACTTAATCCGGAATACACTAATATAAGTGATAGTAAAAGTACAGAAATTCTTTTCATCGACGCCTCCGTGTGGATCTACACTTGATATGAATGTATAGAACTGATCAAGTAAAATTCGAAACTTTTTCACAATGATTGGGGATCCAGGTCATCGGCAGGTAATTATAACAATAATGGATCTAGAATATTGACTATTATTATCATCTGTTTACAAACATGCTAAGTATTTTGCAAGAATTAAAGTATGTTCAGGCAATCGATCAGTATGGATTCCTGAATATGTGTTATATTTTCTATGAGATAGTAAACCTTACAAATTTTCAAATCACCGGTCATTTTCGATCTATAGTCAGTCTACTGACTTACAATATCACTCAACAATTTGATATTTTTTTCGGATTTCTTTAATCGGAAGAGCGTTAAAGTGCCACCACTCAATAGAGATATTCTCAAAACCGGATCCTTCCATAACGAATCGCAACAGCTTCCGGTTTTGTATATGCTTCTGTGTCAGGCGTCCAGACCTTATGTATTCACTCTCTCTGTCCGGTCTTGAAGCACTGTCAAATGCATCGTATTCAGTTCCCATATCAAGCTCATTGCCTGATTCATCCATCAGACTCAGGTCAATAGCAAATCCATAATTGTGAACAGATCCTCGATCGGGATTAGCTACATAAATCTCCTGTTCCGTACCTTTTACAACATCAAATAGTTTACGTTGGATTCTTCGTGGACGCAGACAATCAAATACAAGAAGCTTATAACCAGGCCTGACCTCATTTAATCTATTTGCGGCATTGGACAACATCCCGAAAGCTACCGGATGCAACAGACAGTTTTTATAATCACCGTACAGGTTCTGGCCTGTGAAATTGTTTTCCGTTGCATAGCGGATATCGGTCACAACTGACGGAATAGTCTCTGCATTCCGAAAATTCTTTCTTATATCTTCAAATGGATCATTGTCTACCGCTTCCCGTATATCCTGTTCAGGACTCACATTATCAGTATTAATGGGATCGCATGATATAGTGAACAAACCTGCGAACGAGATATACAAGAGGATAATAATTTTGTACGTCAAATCAGATAATTTTCTGTTATGGGAATTACGGAACAGAAAGCTACTATTTACATAATTCATTTATATACTCCGCGATTCGATCCGATTCTAAAGCGAAATTCTGAAGTTCTTGATTTCCTGAAGAGATTCAAGCATATCATCGATTTGCCTGACAAAGTCTGAATAATTTCCGGACTTAATTCTATCCTGAAATTCCTGAATTTTAATAGACATAGCCTGAAGCCCCAGATTCAGAGTAGCCCCTTTGATATTATGAATAACATTTCGCAAGGTATCAATATCTGAAGAATCATCCAGGACTTTCATTTTTAGCAGTTGCTCCTCAGCCATGGGAATATATGAATCCAGCATTTCCCGAACAAGGTCATCATTCCCGTCACTGAGATCTCGAAGCATGGCGAGTTTATCAGTATCAATTACATCCATATTCACATTATAGGGAGTTCAAAAATGGATACAAGCCATTTATGTATATCAGGTATAAGTATTGTATTGAAGAATTCAGTACAGGAATCGTTACTCTTTACAGAGCTCCTTAATCCCATCAGCACAGGCAGATCTTATTATATGTGCCATAAGCCAGGGTGCGCACCGACCTGACACATGGCTGGCATCAACAAATCGATTGCACTCCATCTTCAATTTTTCTCCGTTAATTACCGGAAATCCGGAGTCCTTCATCACTTTTAATATCCCGGACTCATGTTCCCGGTATACAGTATTACCAATAGCTGCATTGTATACTGGATGCAACGGAGGCCTCCACAGAATCAACTTGATCTTGTTCTCTTTCGCCACATTGATAATCCGATGTAAAATTTCCAGTTCAGCAGGATCATACTCAAAATTCATCATTGTTCCGTTCTCTTTAAGAGTATTCAGATAACCGATAAATCTCTCTTGAAAAACATCCGGAGGTATGTTTCCCGGTTCGTAATCCCTGTATCCATTCGGCAGAGTCTCCGTAACTGGAACCTGTCCCAGTAAAAAAACCGCCATATTATTTCTGGAAACTTTCTTACCGGTAATTATTCTTGAAATTGCACGTTCCGGTCTGAAGCGATATGCGTAAGAAGCAAATAAAGTCCGGTTCAAGGCTTCCTTGAAAGGCTTGCCTTTTGTAAACCAGAGAAGCTCAATCATATATCTCACTGGATAAATCTGATCAATAATCTGCCGGTAAATATTAAACGAACTGTTCTTGTTAAACATCTCCGGAGAGACTTCCACAAGAACTGCCTCAGGTCTCATCCCATCATCAATTATACTGCGAAGCATTGCATAAGTTACAAAAAGTTCGGAAGCCCGGATTACTCCTCGTGTTTCAATATAGGTAGAAAGTAAAAGTTTCTTATCTTTACTATTAATGGCCGGAGCTGTGGGCAATTCGGATGGATGGATAAATTTGAAAATATCCGAACGTGAAGTACCAAATACAAGGACATCCGGGTTCGAGTTTGTTTTCGCAATGGTTGCAAGATTGGTTTGCATATTTTCCATCGGTGTCATATCGGGACGTCCATAATCCCTTATAGATGGAATCAGTGCCAGTTTATCCAGAGCAAAAATTAAGATTACAATCAGAAGTGGATAAAGTATTAACTTTTCATTTCGCATAACAAGATCCTGTTAAAACTGAAAATATATAAATTCACCGGCCGGTCTCTCAATTCGAATCACAAGATAAAACAGTATTACAGCGAACAAGGGAACAATTATATTCATCCATGGAATGAGTCGATCTCTGAACCTGGGGTAATAATATTGCGCAACCTGAAACAACATCCCTGCAGCAATAAGATCAATCAAATTTGTAATTGCATCCAGGCGTTCTCCGGAATCCAGCACCATACCTGAAAAAAATGAAATCGCAGAGTTAAGGTCATGTGCGCGAAAGAAAACAGCCCCGACAATCCATCCAGCCATTACAATCGCCCAGCGAAAAGGTAACGCATAAACCTTTTCCGTTCTTCTGGAAAATCCAAGGAATTTCTCTACTCCCAGAAATAAACCCTGCGAAAACCCCCAGAAAAAGAAATTATACGTATCACCATGCCAGATGCCGCCCAGTGACATAACAATTATCATATTAATATAATATCGCGTGTTGCTTACATGACTTCCTCCCAGGGGAATATATAAATAGTCTCGCAACCAGGATGAAAGAGTTACATGCCATCTTCGCCATAATTCTGCAAATGTTGTGGAGAGAAATGGATAATAAAAGTTCTCCGGAATATTATAACCAAGCAATTTAGCCAGTCCGCGGGCCATATCCGTATATCCGGAAAAGTCTCCGTAGATCTGTAACGAAAAACCTACGACTGTCAAGAAAAGAGTCAGTGCATCATAACTGTCCGGATTGGCCCATACAGGATTTATGTAATATGCAATTTGATCGGATATCAGAACCTTCTTGGCAATTCCAAGAAGGATCAAGCCCATACCATCTTTTGTATCTCGACCATTCTGATTCGGCTCATCCATCTGGTAGAGGAAGTCCTGGTGCCTCATGATCGGACCGGCAATCAATTGCGGGAAAAACATGATGAATACAGCAAACCGCAACGGACTTACTTCCTGCACTTCACCACGCCAGACATCAACGATAAATGCAATTATCTGAAACGTATAAAAACTGATGGCCAGTGGTAATAAAATACCAAGGTCCTGTTTTAGTTCAAAAGCCCACTGTTGGCCGAACCATTCATAAATATAAGTCAACCATGAGTTTGTGTATTTGAAAAAAATCAGGTTTGCCAGATTCAAACCGAGAGCCAGGACAAATACCCATCTACGTCTCTCTTTGAGTAACATGTTTATGAGAGCATAACTTATTACTACTATCGCAATAAAATGGAAGAGGAATGGGATACTCCAGAATCCATAAAAAACGACGGAGGAAAGCAAAAGCCATACCTTACGATATTCGTTAGGAATTCTCCAGAAAACCTGGTGCACAATTATGAAGAATAATAAAAATGAAAGGCTGTGAAACAGCATTCGTATACCCGCAAATGTAACGTTCGAAACCACTTTGAAAGGGGGCCCTGGCTGTGTCATCAAGCTTTTCCGATGCGAGTATGTGACAGAGCCGTCCGAATGAGACGGACAGGTAATTCTGATGGTTTGTTCTGCAATATTTGAGTAACAAAGACAGTTTAAGAGCAGATCAATTAATGGATACCCAAAAATCCGGCAAATCAAATAAGAATATTCTTATTGTTAATAGCCTGTTTACGCTTGATGGAATTGCATTAAACAATATTCAGTTACTATCTAAATAAATTCAGAAAGGCAAATATTTCGGAGTAACAATTAAATGAATTATAAATTAACAATCATGGTTTTCTTCATCTTTATGGTAACCGGATTTTCCTGTGCATCTTCTCCTGACAGGGTTGAAACAGTTGAAATCAGCGGTAAAGTTATTGCTCCCCAAAAGAGCAAGGGCTCCGTATATATTGAATTAGCCGATGGGAATCGCTATGAATTAACCGGTAAACTCAAGGGCCTGATCGGTGATTTCTATAAAGGAGCGACTGTTCGAGTTAAAGGAGAAGTCGAAAAAGAGGCGAAAGAAAATGCAACAGGTAGTTTTGCTGCGACAGAATTGATTCTCGAAATCGAATGAGCAAAACAGTAAAAATGGGCAGTTACCGGAAGTTACAATTCAGTTGATTCAAGAGCTCTCAAAAATTCTCTTCGGATCTCCATAATCTTAGCAGCTGAAAGAGCAGGCGGTTTTTTAAGTATTTCATGAAACTGCCTGCGCTCTGTAGGAGTCATTATACTGTAAATTCTCTCCAGAAGATTCTTCCCCAGGCTTAACAGAATAACGAAAATTCTATCACGGGAAGAGATAGAATATACCCCACCCTTTTTTTTCGCATGATCCTCCTTCTCCCAGTACCATCGACGCAGCAGATCAACGGAGTGGATAGCATTGGCGGTAACAGTTTCTCTAAATATTGGATCCACGCTCCTTGATATTTCAGCCGGATTCATATGAACAGCAGCTCCGGTTCTGGCCACTTTTGCTGCGGCTCTGTTATCTTTACCTTCTACCTTTCCGCGCTCCATTATTCGGCTATCGTCTTTGCTGATTCTGGTTGCAGGCATCCATGTCTTTAACCCGGGGCTGGAGGGATCTTCTTTAAGCTTTGAAGGAATTGGTTTTTTCGATCTTCTTGTATGTCCTGCTACTTCAGGATTGCCCACTGTGTTTTTTGGGGGAACCGGACCTCTATTTTCTCGTTTAAAATCAGCTCTTCCGTCCAGAGCTTCGGGAATCCACTCCTCACCTTCTACATCCGAACCACTAAAAATATTTTCTGATTTAAACCTGGCCATCAAATCTCTCTGATAAATAGGATATGCAGTACGTTTCAATAAATTGAATACGGCTTCTGTTATCAGTGTAAGTATATCAAAGTAAATCGCTTCGTCCAGGAAAAAAGAGTAATTTTAAGAACGATTCTGATTTTTAAGTACCACTTAAAATAAAAATGAGTCTGCAACTGCAAAAGATTGGACAATTCAATTGTTACCTGTTACAAATCAGTACGAGATATCATAATGGATGGCTCCCCATGATACAACCAATTTCGTCAAAAAGTAGTCCGCTGAAACTCATTCGCAATTGTAACTTTTGCGGCAGTGAGTCAATTATCAATAGCGAAAATAGGCACATTCAATGCAAATCATGTGGAGAGGAATTCTTTATAAACATAGCAGCTGCAGCTGGAGTCTTAATTCTGCAGGGATCGGATCTGCTTTATACCCTGCGCTCAAGAAATCCCGGTGTGGGAAAACTGGATTTTCCGGGAGGATTTCTGGATCCCGGTGAAGCTGCTGAAGAGGGTGTATTCAGAGAAGTTCGAGAGGAACTGGGAATCATTCCCATTGGTCTTAAATATCTAGGTTCATTCCCCAATCAGTACCTGTACAGGGGAGTTCTCTATCATACCTGCGATATTTTTTTTACGGCACAAGGATACATGGGAGCTCTCAATGCAAATAGAGATGAAATCTTATCTGTCCATACGGAAAATATTTCTAATATAAATCCGGAAGATTTTGCATTTTCTTCTCATGCAAGCGCACTGCGAAGATTACGAGCACACATAGAGAATGAACCCTCACCCGGAGTATAATAACAATTCCTTTACTCAATATTTTTTACTGCAGGATTGTCTTTTCCATCTGCAACTGTAAGATCTTTACCTGCACGCTGTTCCGTATTAATAAGATAAACAGCCCGAACGGCAATAACTGCCCCCAGGAGATTATTCCAGTTTAAGTTCTCACCGAATAAAAGAAAGCTCCCGAGCAATGCTGTGACAGGAACAAGAAATAGAAATGCACCCGCCCGGACAGGCCCCAGTTTACTGGATCCTACAAAAAATATCGTTGTTGAAAAGGCTGTCGAAATCAGCGCAAGATAGGCGACGACTGACCAGAATTCACCGCCAAGACGTAATGCCAGCCATGGATTTTCCTTCTGAACAAGTATCCATTCCCAGAGAAAACTAAGTAAATACGTAAAGTATGTGAACCCTAGCACCGGCATAAATCTCGCAGACGCTTTAGTAATTAATGAGACCATTGACCAGGATACAGCAGCTATTATAAAATAGAAATTACCGCTGATCCATAGAAACTCTGACGAAAGACTCCACACTTTTAACAACAGGGCGGCCCCTGTTATTCCAAGAATGATCCCCTGCATTGTCCGCATTCCGGGGAATTTTCGTACAAATAATGAAAAGAGAATAGCTGTTATAACCGGATTAAGAGTAGTCACAAGGACACCGCCGGCACCTGGATTCCCCAATTCCAATCCTAGAAAAAATAACTCATTGTAGGCTGTGTAAAAAAATGATCCTGCCAGTATCCAGCCAATAGCTCTCCAGTTAAATGTAAGTCTTACTTTCAGATATAAAAGGACAGGAACAAATGAGATAATAGTAATTAGAAAACGCCAGAATAGAATGACTCGATGAGGACTATCCCCGGCAATAATTTTAGAGAAGGGCCAGGAGAGCCCCCAGAATAGCATGGCAAGCATCATCAAGTATGTAAATTTTCGATTTGTTTCCTGCATGAGAGATCACATAAAATTTAATGGAGCTTCGGCGAGCAAGCATTTCGATAATAATTCGCTATAGCTCCGCTATCACATTTCACCGCACCTGGTGTCAGCTGCAGAAATCCTCCACCCGGTCTGCAACGGGACCGAAATTGCGATGAAATTTTTTAATTCTATCAGGCATTCTCTGTTTTACTGCAGAATTATCCAAAAACCAGGATTCTGATTCTGTTTGGGTCTTCTTTGCATACTATGTAGAATTACGGTTTTTCTTGCCAGCCGGCCCCGTTTAAAAAAATCTGGAAGTGAGACATGGAACAATCACCTAAAACATTAAAGTCCGAGATTGAAAGGCGAAGAGCTTTTGCAATTATCGCACACCCGGATGCGGGTAAAACAACCCTTACTGAAAAACTGCTGCTGTACGGCGGAGCCATTCACCTGGCCGGCCACGTAAAAGCACGAAAAAACCGAAAATCGACAAAGTCAGACTGGATGACACTCGAACAGGAGCGCGGTATCTCAGTATCGTCTGCTGCCCTGCAGTTCGATTACCAGGGCATTCAGATGAATCTACTGGACACTCCGGGGCACCAGGATTTTTCCGAAGATACGTATCGTACTCTTATGGCCGCTGATGCCGCTGTTATGCTTATTGACGGCGCACGTGGTGTAGAACCACAGACCATTAAGCTTTTTCATGTCTGTCGCGAAAGAGGCATCCCGATAGTTACATTCGTTAACAAAATGGACTTACCGGCCAGAGATCCCTTTGAACTCATGGATGAGGTTGAGAAGGTCCTTGGTATTACAGCAATCCCGGTATTGTGGCCTATGGGATCCGGTCCCGATTTCAAAGGTGTTTACGACATTCTGGAAGACAGAGTACACAGCTTTGAAAAGACAACAGGAGGGGCCTTTCGCGCTCCATCCCGTATGTCCGGCCTGGATGACCCAGAACTTAAAAATATTATCGATGATGATTATGTTTACAACACCTTTATTGAAGGTGTCGAACTGGCAAGAGATGCTCTCCCTCCATTCAATCAGGATAGATTCTTAAAAGGTGAGATCACTCCCGTGTTTTTCGGATCTGCTGTCACGAATTTTGGTATTGAGTTATTTCTGAAGTATTTCATGGAACTGGCACCGGCTCCCTCCCCGCAATTACTGGTAGGAGGCGGGACTCTTCCACCGGACAATCCTGATTTTACAGCTTTCGTTTTTAAGCTGCAGGCGAATATGAACAAAGCGCACAGAGATAGAGTTGCCTTTATAAGAATTACAAGTGGAATTTTTCAGCGAGGGATGGATGTCAGCATAGCACGAGATGGAGAAATTGAAAAAAAAGTAAAACTTTCCAGTCCCGTCTCCTTTTTTGGGCAGGAACGGTCTACAGTTGATATCGCATATCCAGGAGATATAATCGGCCTTATCAACCCGGGAACATATCGTATTGGAGACATACTCTGCGCAAGTGCTCCTCCTGCATTGCGTCCCCTCCCCCGTTATGCTCCGGAGCTTTTCGCACGATTAATACTGACAGACACCGGCAAAATGAAACAGTTCAGAAAAGGACTGGATCAACTGGCAGAAGAAGGAGTTGTTCAGGTCTTTCTTGCAACAGACGGGACAGGTGCGGGAATTATTGGAGCTGTAGGCACACTTCAATTTGAAGTTTTTCAATTCCGCCTGCAGGATGAATACAATGCACCGTGCAGGCTCGAGTCGCTCGGCTATGAGTGTTCCAGATGGATTCGTCCCGAAGATAGAAAGAAATTCAGTTCTTACGATATGATTGTAGAGGATGAAAAGAAAAATCCAGTTGTTCTTTTCAAAAGTGAATATCGCTTAAAATCATTCCAGAACGAGAACCCGGACATTCCTCTTTACGAACACCCGGTACATGATTGATATTTGCGGGCCTCACTGATTTAAGGGGGCCCGAAACAATTGTTCCAGACAAATGCAGCAACTCCTGCGTTTCTTGAATTATTGGTTCATGTAACTGAATCCCTCAATGACCCTTACGCTAAAAGACGGCTACAATTCCATACCCATTTCAAACAAAGAACAACTAACGCATCCTCATTATTGCAAATGTAGTATGATTCTCTGAAAGACCGGCACTCAAAAATTATACTAAAACAATATCTCATCTTCACAATGGATCGATTAACGCAACTCCGAGCGCTGTTGAATCCATATACAATTTCCTAAAATGGAGATTTTTTTAACGCAATTCCCTTTCGCCTTTTTTGAGCTTTAGATTGCCAGCAAATATCCGAAAATATAACCATGCAACACATCGCGAAAACCCTGCAAAAACAAGTATTTATACCGGCTATCTTACTCTTGACATCTACATGGATTGCCTTCATGTCTTTACATGCTGAAGATTTAATAAATACTCATATCTGCCGGGTATCGTCTCCTGTCTCAGGGCGTGGTGTGCTGCGATTAACATCATGGCATAAAAACAGACTGCACTTTTGCAGTGTGAGTGGAACATGTTTTAGCAGCAGAATAATCTCGAAACAATTGACCTTCAATAGAGTTGACTACAAAGACAATACAAAAGCATTCCTTGAAAACAACACTCCTTACCCGCTTGCACTTGCTCCCGATTACTCATTGGAACCGGAATACACTTACAGCATATCCGGTCGAAATATAAGGATATGCAAAAGTGAAAAGAAAACAGACTGTCGGAAGCTGCTCACACTCAAGAAAGGCTCACGGAGATTCACAATCTCGGATATATCAATCTCGGAAAACGGGAAATGGATTCTTGTCAATGCTGGTAGAGTCGGTATAGTGTATGATGTTTACAACATAAAAGACGGTGTCCATTTCGCCGAGGCAAGTATTGAAAATCTATCAAAGGCTGCCGGAGATCGAGTAGCATCAATGAGCAATTCTCTTCAAATAAAAGCTCATTTTTTAGGGAATATTATTTATGCAGAATACCAGCCCTGCCGTGAATCCTGCGATTTTTCATTGATCATTGATCCGGTAAACAATAAGCCCATCGCCTGGGCAGGAGGCAGTCGTGACTTTTTCACATACGGTACGCGTCCCCTCCGTCTTAAAGGTGATTTGTGGATACTCAATGAAGGGAACCTGAAACGAATCGTTATACAGAACCTTAAAAACGGAAAGGTCATAAAAGAAATTCCGATTGGTAAAAAGCTATCCGGCGACATATCATATTATGATCCATCAACCGGATATCCTGTAGCCAATCGCAGTCTCGCATTTATAGAAGACGGTATTTACACAATCATTCACGATTCATCTGCGAGGATCGGCAAACCTGTATTAGTCCAGATAAATCTAAAGAAAATGGAGACCGGGCAGGCTATTCATTTTTGTCCTGCAAGTAATATGTATTAATTTGATTATATTTTTCATATCTGTTTTTTTTTCGTTGAAGCTCTATATCTATGATACTATTCTGAAATCAGGTTGAAGATCAAGGATTATTATCACCATGAGAATGTCCTGATAATGCAATGATATTCAGGAGTCATAAATTCTATGATAAGAGAATTTGGAGAGAATACCTGGCCTGAAAAACTGAATGGACACTTCCTTATATCAGAGGCCAATATGAGCGATCCGAATTTCTATCGCACAGTTGTTCTCATAATCGAGCACAATGTAGAAGGTGCCTTTGGCCTGGTAGTGAATCGCAAGTCAAATCTCAGTCTATCCGAGGTTTTAAACGGTTTTGACACAAAACGCGGGCAGCAAACACCACTCTATGTTGGTGGCCCGGTCCAGCAGGATTTTCTATTTGTCATGCATTCTGATTTACCGGATGAACCGATTTCGGATACAGTAATAACTCCTGTTCCCGGAATCCACTTTGAGCCGGCATTCAGGTTGCTTGAAAAGTATTTCAGGGAAGATTACTGGAATAATTTATCCGAAAAAGTCCGACCGGACATCCATCTGTTTCTTGGATATTCGGGATGGGCCCCCGGGCAACTGGAAAGGGAAATGGACAACGGTTCCTGGATGATAATAGAGGCAAGACCTCATATAGTATTTCACCCTCATCCGGAAGAAGGATGGGAAGATGCCCTGCGAGAAAAAGGCGGTATCTATAAAGTCTTTGTCGATCGCGGACAGGATCCCAGTCTGAACTGACTTTCTCGTTGATCTGTTAACGGAAACTGCTTGCGGACTTAACTGGAACTTACCAACTCATTTATAACTCATTTATAACTCACTTATAACTCACTTATAATTCACTTATAATTCACTTATCTAAAAATAGTCCAATCAGCTTTGGGGGTTACGTATAGAGGCAATGCATTCAAACCGACGCATTGCCTCTGCACATAAAATGAATAATAGTTTATCGCTTTCTTTTTCGGGACGATCGCTTTCGAGAACCACCACCGCTGGAAACACTACCGGAACTCTCACCGCGGCCATTTTTTCCATTTCCGGCCGGTATGTTTATCTGTGCTGATTGAAACCCAGGAAGAGAACTCCCTGCATTTGAACCGGAAAATGATTCGAGAGAAGCATGGGATTCATTACCCATTTCCCGAACATCTCTCTCCTGATGAGCACTCTGGTCCACAGGCCCGTCCACCTGCACACGAAAAATAAACTCAATGACATGTTCCTTGATAACATCCACCATAGCTTCAAAGAGACGAAACCCTTCCAGCTTATATTCAACCAGGGGATTTTTCTCAGAGTAGGAAATTGCCCAGATTCCTTCGCGAAGATGGTCCATTGTATAGAGATGGTCTTTCCAGCGAGCATCAATAACATCAAGTGCGATGCGCCGCTCAACATAATTGAAATTATCCTCACCAACGGCATTGACCTTGTCCAGATAGACTTTTTCGCACTCTTCCCAGATTCGATCAAATAGATCCAGCTGCGGATTCCCTGAAGATCTGTAATCTTCCGCATTAATAGAGATTTCCACAGCCAGAGATGTTTTAAGCCATTCCGTAAGTGCTTCAAGATCCCAGGCATCTGTATCTTTCTGTGGACAATATTGCAATACCTGATCTTCAATAACTTCTTTCGCCCACTCGTGAATGCGATCCCGCACACCGGAATTAAAAAGAATTGTATCACGTTCCTCGTAGACATATTCGCGCTGACGATTCATTACATCGTCATATTCAAGAAGATGCTTTCGAATATCAAAGTTATGAGATTCAACTCGCTTCTGCGCACGCTGGATTGCCTTGTCGACCTGACGGGCTTCTAATTCCTGTCCCTCGGTCATTCCAAGGAACTCCATAATCCCCATAATCTTCTGACCGCCAAAAATACGCATGAGGGTATCTTCAAGACTCAAGTAAAATCTACTGGAACCCGGATCTCCCTGACGTCCAGCTCGACCACGAAGCTGGTTATCAATACGGCGTGACTCATGTCGCTCCGTTCCCAGAATATGCAGACCACCGGCTTCTTTTACGGATACATGCTCTTTTAACCATAATTCGGCCATATCCAGAATTCGTTTCGCTTCTGATTTATGCGCCTGAGTTTTAATATCATCAATCGCACTTTTAGCTTTATCAAATTTCTTTTTTACGAGAAGTTCTTTAAACGTTCGAAGTCCTTCATCTTGAGAATCATCCAGACCTTCAATCTCTTTGGTATAAAGAGGATATCCGCCGAGAACAATATCCGTTCCTCGACCTGCCATGTTTGTGGCAACTGTTACGGACCCGGTCCTGCCGGCATTCTGAACAATTTCCGCCTCTCGTTGATGCTGTTTTGCATTCAGAACATTGTGCGGGATACCTTCTTTATTCAGCAGTTGCGAGAGGACCTCTGACTTTTCAATAGAAACGGTTCCCACAAGTACAGGTTGTCCGATTTCCATTTTTTCTCGAATCTCATTTGCAATAGCCAGAAATTTCTCTTTTTCCGTTCTATAGACACGATCAGGATGATCAATACGCTGCACAGGAACGTTTGTCGGGATAACAATACAATCCAGATTGTAGATCTTATTGAATTCTTCCGCTTCCGTATCTGCAGTACCGGTCATACCGGCAAGTTTGTCATACATGCGAAAGAAATTCTGAAATGTAATGGAAGCCAGAGTCTGGGTTTCCTGTTTGATTTCCACATTCTCTTTGGCTTCTATCGCCTGATGGAGTCCGTCACTGTAACGACGTCCTTCCATCAATCGCCCTGTATGCTCATCAACAATAATAACTTCGCCATCGCGAACAACATAGTCAACTTCATCCTGGTAAATCAGATGAGCCCTGAGACCCTGTCCGGTATGCGTTACAAGATCTGTGTTATCGGGTGAATAGAGATTGTCAACACCCAGGAGTTCTTCGATTTTTCTTACGCCCTCTTCCGTAAGCATGACATTGCGTGACTTTTCGTCTATATCATAGAAGAAACCAAACTTCACATGAGGTTCTTCTTTTCCGGGTTCAACCTCTCTTGGCGGAGGTTCGGGAGCAACACGTTCAGCATCAATAATCTTACGGATTGCCTTATCGACAACTGCATATTGCCTTGTGTTCTCTTCTGCGGGACCGGAAATAATCAGAGGTGTTCTTGCTTCATCGATAAGAATCGAGTCCACCTCATCCACAATGGCGAAGTAGTGTCCGCGCTGGACCCTCCAGTCAAGCTCGGAAACCATATTATCACGAAGAAAATCGAATCCATATTCGTTATTCGTTCCATAAGTAATATCAGAGTTATAAGCCTTCTTGCGATCTCCGAAATCCATGTTATGCTGAATAATTCCAATTTCCATACCCAGCAAATCATAGATGGGTTTCATCCACATGGCATCTCTTCGTGCTAGATAATCGTTTACTGTTACAACGTGGACACCTTCACCGGCAAGAGCATTCAGATAGACCGGTAATGTCGATACCAGGGTCTTACCTTCCCCGGTTTTCATTTCAGCGATTTTACCCTGATGCAGGACAATACCACCAATCATCTGCACATCATAATGCCGCAGTCCCAGAGTTCTCCAGGCAGCTTCCCTTACAACGGCGAAGGCTTCGGGCAAGAGGTCGTCAAGAGTAGCTCCCTTGCTATAACGATCACGGAACTCCACAGTTTTTGCGCCGAGCTGCTCGTTCGTCAGCGCCTTCATTGAAGCTTCCAGTTCATTGATTTGATCAATCAGGGGCATAATCTTCTTGATGTCCCTTTCGTGCTTTGTTCCAAATAGAATTTTTAATGCGCGGTCCAGCATAATAGATAAATCCTCTCCGCTTAGAGCGGTCAATAAGCCTAAAAAAACGGCTCCCAGGACAACATGCAAACAGGGGGATTGTGAGGCAACAATTCATTTTTTCTATGCAAAATCATGCCAATAACTTCCTATGTGCTGGATATTCCTCCGAAGCAACATTTCCATTTGCGGATCTTATTTTTGAGCACGTCTTATTAATACAGGAATAAATACAAACCGAGTATAATCTATGGACCAGAAAGAAAGACTCATTATTGCCACTCTATTTGTGATCATTATCATTACAGCCTTGCTATTGCTTGGACGTAATACGCTAGAAACTATTAAAAATAGGCATTTTGGAGCCACACGTGTTACGCTATCTCATGATTATTTCTACAGTCCGACATCCAGTACATCTCTTGCGGCTGATGGTGATCTATCCTCGTTCTGGAGGGCTAAAGTCAGTCATCTTCCGGTAACAAATTCCGGCAGCCGCAGCACAATGCCCCCGGAGGGCACCATGTTCTTCCAATCAGAACTGGGGCTCAGTCACTTTCCCGGAAAGACTCCGCAACCCAATATGCCATCGGATATTGTGATATGGTCCGGAGCGCCTGGAGCAGAATTTTACGAATACAGTCGTCCCAAAAAAGTCCGTGTCATTATTTTTGAACAACAGGTAGTTGATATTGACCGTGAGTTCAGGATTCCGGATATGCCAGTCTACCTGGCTGAACAAACGTTTACACTGAAAGACGTAAGGGAAGCTCAAACTTTTAGACTGTCCTTTCTACCTCCTGCAAAGGTTTCTAAAAAATTCCCAGAAAATATAAAGCAACTCTGGTATCGCCTTGAGTTTCTCTCTTTTTATCCCGGCAAAAAAAGAGATATTTTTGCCATTAGAGAAGTTGATTACCAGTCCCCAGAACCCAACCATCCGGAGTTGTTAAGCGGGAGATCTCCATGAAAAATAGTGTTCGAAAAACAGGTGGTAAAGTCCAGGAGATCCTGGAGAATTCTCGAGATTATATACAAAAATCAGAAAGTGACGTAAGAGGCATAAGGTATGTAATTCAGATCATCTGGAGTGCCTCACGTAAATTTCTTTCTGATAGTTGTTTTATTAGAGCCAATGCTATATCGTATTCTGTTGTAATTTCGATCATACCGCTTCTCACAGTCCTTGTCAAATATGCAGAGATAGATCAAGATTTAATTCGCCTCAATTTATCAAGATTCCTTGCAGCTTATGGTATAACCGATGTTAGCGAAGTATTTATGATCCTTGACGGTATATTGAGTCGTGCGAACGCCATAGCAGGTGCCGGTTCCATATTTATGATTTATGCGGCAACGAATATTATTCGCCACATGGAGGACTCTTTTAATTATATTTATCGTGCGGATTCCCAACGGCCTCTGTTATATCGATTTTCACTTTACATTTCAACACTTATCGTTCTTCCCGGCGTTCTAGTTCTGGGAGCCAGTATCCTGAAAAGTCCATTTATGTGGATTTCAATGCCTTCCTATGTTGATAGCGACAGGCTGAATGCCAGTGTAGCTCTACTGAATAAAGAAGATGAAATCAGAATTATTCATCAGGGAAGTACGAACGATAAATATATCCAGCTCAGTTCCGAGGTTGAATTAAATGCACCTTTTCGCACTGTCTATTTTGAATTAAAATCGCGTAAAAGCGGACATATCTGGGAGATAGCAAGCTCCAGTATTGTTGAACCGGCCATTGACGAACGCCCAGGAAATGATGTGTTTATGAATCTAAATAGAATCAGCACAAGTAATAACAAACTGATTGTAACCTCGTCAGGCGGAGTGCTATTTTATTCGGACGACAGGGGTGAAACCTGGAAATATAATTTAATCTCTGTAATCACTGAGTCAAAGTTCCATACACCGATTCTGGAAGATGTATATATAACAGAGGAAGGGCGCATTATTTTACTTGGTACGATTGGTTTTCGCACTATCCTAATTACAAAATACAATGATGAATGGAGCGCAAGACCCCTGGACTCACTCTATCGTAAAATCATTCCAGCATCCATGGAAAAAGGACAACAGAAAATATTTCTGGGGGGAAGCGGAAAGTACCTTGTTTCAAATGATGGTGGAGTAACCTGGGAAGGACCGCTTGATGCAAAATTCGGGAATAGATCAGTAGCCATAACAAATATAATTCCAACGAGTAAAGGAAGATTTTTTGCAGGAGACAGCGGTGCGATCTGGTTGCTAACGCTTTCCGGTAAAAAGATCTTTCCTGATATTGGTGATGGATATCATCGTAACATACGAGGTTTAACTATCAGCGAAAGTGGTAACGGATTCCTGTATGGTGAGGATGGGCTGTTTCGGACAACAAACGACTTCGGCCTCAGATGGGAAACACCGGGGGAAAATGATTTATTTAATAATGACTACAGAACTCATATCCTTCGCGGCGATGGAACCATCCTTATGGCCGGGGATAACAAAACCCTCACAGTACTGGCAGATCTCGATAATGCAAGGGTTTCGAATCAGAACAGCCTAAAAATTTTATTGCAGGAAGGAGTGCCATTCTGGCAGAGTCTGTCATATCGGATTGTGTTATATGCCTTTCTATTCTTGCTTCTATTTATTCTTTTTTCAGGCGGCTATATATTTCTACCCAATGCCAAAGTAGAACCCAGGCCTGCGATTTTCGGAGCGATTTTAACAGCGGGAACTTTTCTTTTGTTCACTCTGGGTTTTCGTATCGCCTTAAAATATCTGGCAACAACACGATATCTGTATGGTGTATGGGCTGTTATCCCTGTGGGCATGCTCATAATACTCGTTATAAGTCAGATAATTTTATTTGGTCTGGAAGTTGCCTATGTAATCCAGCATCCGAAAGCATATCGTAAACGACATAGAAAACATTCGGAAGTTGAAGAGGCAGAGTTTTATAATTCTGCATTGCTTTTAACCTTGATTTACAGATATATTTACAGGAAAAAACGTCCGCTCACTGACAGAGTTCTGCTTACATATTTTGAGAGGAACTCTCAAGCAATAAGCCGGGCTCGATCAAGATTACTGGATGAAGGCCTGATGTCATACAACCCTGTAACAGGAGAATATTTTCCTGTCAGGCCCCCCGGTGAGATCAGATTATCGCAACTTCGAGAATTTCTGACCCGTCCGCTTGTCACACGATCGAGTGCTCCGATTTCAGCGGAATATAAAAGGATATTTTCAGGAATTCAAAATGAAATCCAGGCGAGTATTAACTCAATTAAAAAAGATAATATAAGTATTGAGGATTTACTCAAAGCATTTGAGAATAAAGAAACATCTCATTCAAGGAGAAAGAAGACCGAGCGGCATGGATCTGCTACAAAGAAGACTGGAGATAATAAATCAAGGAGAAGACGGCAATGAGCCAGACAGATCATACTTACTACTCATCAAATTTTGCGAAAATATATGATCCATTTATGCTGTCGATTGAAGCATTTTTTCTTCGACGAAGACGCAGGAGACTGCTATCAACCCTTGAAGGAAATATTTTAGAAGTGGGAAGCGGAACAGGTGTAAACTATCCCCACTACAACCCGGACAGGACTCAAATCATTGCACTGGAGCCCTCTCCGTCTATGCTTTCCAGAGCTCTAAAAAAACTTGGGAGGTCTTTTGAAAAAGGAGATTGGCAGAGCAATCCACCACGGGAAAAGTGCGATGAACTCGATGGAAATCACAGTCATATATGTCATATCCACAGCGGTGTTGAGCTTGAAGAACTGGATGAAATATTTAATAGTCATAAATTTGATTATATTGTTTCGACACTGGTTTTATGCTCTGTCCCCGACCCGAAACAGACATTGACCAGATTTCATTCATGGCTGAAACCCAAAGGTAAATTAATTCTGCTGGAACATATACGATCTTCTCACGCTCTGGAGTCAAAAATCCAGGACATTGCTGCACCGTTATGGAGCAGAGTAGCAGATGGATGTCAGCTTAATCGACCTACCAACCTGATGGTAGAAGAAGCCGGTTTTAAACTAGAAAAGGAAGAGTACTTCCGCGTTTTCATCCCTTTCTATGAGGGGATATTCGCGAATAACCTTCCCGGGATAAATACTGTTTCGTCATGATACTCCTTTGCAGCAACGCCTTCGAAAGAAAGCGACTCAGGTACGGTCACACAAAATCGGAATACAGCATGCAAGGTCCATCTCTCCAGGAAACAAATAGAAGGTTTTCGATACATAATTCAGAGTATTGAGTCCTGAATTATTCAATGATTTATGCATGACTCATCCCTTACGATCAGCGAATGCATTTCATAAATTATCTATTTCCTTATTTAAAGCAAAGTTCAACAATTGATCCGCAGCCGTGTATTCAAATACATTAATCCCGGCTACGGATACATATTTATCAACCTTATCATTTAATGTGATAGGTAATCATACTAATCATCATCACGATCACTTCCATTCCTGAAGTACGACTTTCGCTCTTTTTCCCAGGGCTTAGAATCAGTCTTGTGGCAGTATGCACAGAAATTGGCAGGCCCTATGATTTTAAAAGCAGTCTCATTTTCAGGATTATTCACAAGCTGCAATTGGGCTTGTTTGTATTGTCTTGCTTGATTCTGCTCATTTGAGCTTATATGATCGGCTCCCCGGTGACAGGATGCACATTCATTTGATCTACTATGCTCTGCAAGTTCTCCGTGACGATTTGTAAAATCACTGCGGTGATTTGCCGGAGCATGACATCGATTACAACTTTCAGGATCCCTGCCCTTATTTGCAGAAAATATTTTACCGCTGACTCCCAAAGATGCTGATGCCGCGGAAACGGAATTTGTATCTTTGGCACCATCATGACATCCTGCACAGAAACGACCCAGGGATTTATTGTTATGAGCTTCCTTCTCGCCAGATTTAACGTTCGAAATTCTGACATTTCCTTTTTCACCAAGGCCTTTAGAATCATCGTGACAGGACGAACACTTCTTTTCACCCAGGACAGAGAAGTGGCGCTCATGACTGAATTCAACCCGTCCTGTGCGTCCCACATTATATTTAAATAACATATCAAGCGGTGATCGCCACTGTTTTTCCATCTTCAATCGACCTCGTTCAATTTCATAAAATTGACCGGGTATCGCACCAGCAGGGGCCGGTGCACCATTGGATAACTTTTTATTACCTGATTCATCAAGAGTTACCCAGGCAAGAATCTCCTGACCCCCGTCAGCCATTACCAAAACAGGAGATGCCACAAGTAGCATTACTAAAACAGAAATACCTGTCTTGTTACTAAAACCTCTAGATCGAAAAAAAACAGATACCGAATGCATAACTGAATGAATTTTAAAAGCGAATTTACGATTAACCATTATTAAAGACCTCCCGATAGTCGCACTGCAACAGGAACCTCATTTTTAACCTTCATTCCCATTAGAGAAGGACGTGTCATACCAAACTCATCTACTCCAAGTGTAGTTTTTCCTGAATAGGTTATTGACGAAGAAGATATTTTCAAATCCCCCCTGAAGGTCACCTCATTGGTTTTACCGTGCATTTCAAGAGTGCCCCTGATATCGCCGCCGGATACACTCTTAATAGTAAAACATGACTGCGCATACTTTTTGACTTCAAACATATCCAATGTATGCTCATCTCTTCTTGTATTTCCGGACTTCCAGGCATTCATATCAACACACACCTTCCCCGAGAAAGGATCCAGAGTTATATTTCCATTAAGACTTTTATTGGAACCATTCCAGGAGCCACTTGGACCGCTCGCTGAATATGTTACCTCCCCCGAAACCTGGACAGTTGTAGCAGCAACAATTGCAGATATAAATAATGAGAATAACAGTATAGATACTGTAATTTTGTGATTCATAGTAACCCTCCTACCTTGAGATTATTATTGCATTAATCCGGGAGAATGTCTATGGGACGAATGACTCTACTCAAATTAAAAATTCTTTTAATCATCAAAATGACATATATACTATTTTTTTTGATAAATAAACATACATGTCTATTATTGAGATAAATCACTAATTCGGAATTTCTGTTCAGTCTTTCCTGAGTCCGGCAAGAAATTCTGTGAATACGAATGAAAAGTAATTAATATCAAATTCACAGACGATCATTTTAATGATATCATTCTCTAACCAGAGTCAGTATGTAACTTTGCAGCAAAATAATAGTAGGTTGTTTTTCTTCACTGGATGCAAGTCTACGTTTGGAGCATCCTTGTTAGCTTTCTGTTTCTTGAATCGACCAAAATCGAGCAAAATGTCAATGGATTCCATACTCTTCTCAATGAAACTGGATTAGTTCCACCATTATTCAGAGAGAGAACACCCATATCAAAAAGCATCAAAAAAACAAAAATATAGCATCGAGAAAAACCGGTGGCATTCGAAATGCTCGAAAGACGAGCCCAATCCCTATCATCAGGATAAAAATTAACCCTACGAAGATCCTGCCCCGTAGATTGATATACTTTCTTCCACTTCTGCGCTTCAAGAAAACTTAGCTTATGAATCAACAGAGGATCGTCCAGCAGACGCTGCAAATAAAAAGAAAGAGGAAGATTCCTTACCTTCCTGTATCTGGTAAAATACTGTTCATAATAGGAATCTGGAATCAGAAGAGTGGACCGGGAGCTTGTGAATGGTTCTTCAGTCACTTGAATTTTTTTATTCATATCAATCGATGTATAAAATATTCAGAAATTCCCGGAAAAAAATAAAAAAAATCAAGCCAATTTAGATAATCGGATATTACTCAATGAATTCAACATTTTGTTACGATCGGAATTTCTGCTAATTTTACATACAGTCGCTAAATCTAAAATATTAACCCGGTGGCCAGTTATGTAACCTGACTGGCCAGTTGAAGAAATCTCATCAATCTAATTGTTTCATAATAATTTTCCATAATCAATATTTGGCGAATTGTCAGGCATTCAATTTTTCTAATGCTCCAACAGTTACAACATAGGAACCACAAATGAAATCATGAATGGATCTATTGAATATCGAGAAGCTTATGACAACCAGGCTGGCAAAATACCAGCTGCTTGAAAGCACAGTTATAAATGCAGAGTTTTTACCGACGTATTGAAGATAGGAATCTCTCAAAGGAATAGTAACCATTTCCGTGGAGAGTGATTGGGACCACTGATAGACTGAATAAATAAATATGATCGCATACACAATTTCAAAGAGGGAACGCATCGTCGCATCCAGAATATTCAATACTTTTCCAGACCGATCCACCACAATAATCTTCATCATTTTTTTACCCGGAGTTGCTCCATCTGCAGAGTGAAAGTATACGCGATAAACAACACCTATAAATCCCTGCAGTATGACCACAATCTGAACGGTAATAATAGAGTTATATTTAAACAGCTCCAGAATCATGCCTGCGATAAGAATAATTACAGAATCAATTATATACGCAACCGCTCTTTGTATAAATTGAGCTCGATCTTCCGGAGTAATAACAGCAGTATCCATTTTTCATAATCCATAAAATTTATTACTTTTTCAATATATCCGAAAACTATTCGGAATTCCACTCCAACCTACCAGTAACGTAATATATAGAGTCCAAGCAAAAAAAGAATGAGAAGTCCCAGTATCATCTTTAGACTTCCTCCAGCTTCATCATCATCTTCGCGCGGAGCGTAGAAAGTATAAAATGGAGAATCGTCCTTTTCACCGGAAAAAATATATGAACATTTCCAGCAACTTTCGTAACCGGGATACCTCTCTGCACCGCATTGAGGACAACGAGTTTCAAGGTAGTTTGAAAATTCAATTTCAAACTGATTCAGCGCAAGCTTTGCCTTCTCAAGATCATTCTTATCAACATAAAATACTGCACCGTGTAATGGGGAATCATGAAATAGACCAAAGAATGAGAGCGTACCAGGTTTAACCCGCCTGAATTGCAACCCTTCCCTTTCCAGGAATGCCTCAAAAAGATACTCCTGCTCGGCAGTATGAGTTTCTATCAGTTTTACATATGCCACAAACGAACTCAGTTTTCCTGAACCTGGTAATCAGGCCTTACATTAGACGGTCTCTCAATCGATGTCTTTTGAATTTCATACAGCTTCGCCCATTTTAGAAAGGCTGAAAAAGAACTGGAGACAGCAATTATGAAACCGGGGATTCCGTCTAAAAATCCACCTTTGATAAAATAGATTTCGATGAATTTAACCGGCGGTTTAATTATCATTTTTAGAAGTGAGGCTTTTTTCCTTTTCGCCCTGTTAAAGGCCACTATACTTGAAAACTTATTTATTGTGTCAATTTGATCGGACAGATCCGTAAATGAGTAATGAATCAGGTCGCCTTTCAAAATTTTCCAGGTTCGAAGAGCAACTTTTGAAACACCGTGCAAAAATATTTCATCATGCGGATTTTCGCCGCCCCACTCACCCTCACCTTTTCGTATCAGACGGAACCTGGAGTGATACCATCCGCCGTGACGTATGGGGCGATCCATGTGAATTGTCAGACGCTTCACACGGGCACCACGCCCACCGGGATTATTTTCGATAAACTCCCTAATTGACCTTGCCAGTTCCGGAGTTGCTCTTTCGTCAGCATCCAGACTGAAAACCCACTGCCCTCCGGACATTTCAATAGCACGGTTTTTCTGCTGTACATGACCATCAAAGTCATGCACCTCAAAGCGAACCCTGGAAAAACTCTCTGCAATTTCCCTGGTTTTATCTGTTGAATGTGAGTCCAGTACAAGGACCTCATCAGCCAGATCATGAACGGACTCGATACATTCCCGAATCCGTTTTTCCTCATTATAGGTAATAATTGCAGCAGTCAGCCGAAGTTTATCGCTCAATATCAAATCTCCCCGGTAGCTTTTTTAAGCGCAAAAATAAGTCTAGAATCCTTACTGAGATCTTCCTCTTCCGTAGCTGTTGAAATTGGACCAATAAAATTAAATCTCAAAACAAGAGGGTTTGTATCAAAAACAAGAGTCTCGGGTGTTCCTGTAATCAAACCATACCCCGGAGTGATTTTGAAGTCTTCGTCCATAATCACAATTGGAACTTCGATATTATATTTTTTTACATCTTTAGCGATACGCTCTTTTACAGCGGTCATGATCCGCTCTCGAGGATCGCTGTCTGACAGACTCAGCCCATTGGATTCAGGCCAACTCTCCACAGCCATATAAACCGGAATTCCACTCTTTTTAAGTTCTCTGGCATACACATTCAATGCAGGAATTTCCTCTATGCATGGTTGACAGGTAGGACTGTAAAAATTAACAACAAAGCGTGCAGAATCGATAGACGAGAATGATACCGGTTTCCCATCCAGGGTCTCCCCTTTCCAGTTTTCAACTCCAAAGCGAGACTTTTCACCCGGTGCACAGGAAATCATTGTCATTAAGATAACAATAATGGATAAAAGAAGAGATTTCTCTCGTTTTAAAGAATAAAATACAATCATTATAACCTCATTAATACATTGGCTCAAGTCAGAGGAATTCCGGTAATTTCTACGGGCAAGTAAGATTCTGCGAGATTCATTATGATACAGATATCCTTTTAATTCTGACTTCCAAAGCATGTTTGCATATATTTTGAACAGTATCATGATGGAATTCTATTTGTATAAACGAGCGGAGAAGATGGGAAACATTTTTATCCATATTTTTCTTGACACAAACAGGTTTTACCTGGCTCTGGTTATGTTGGAAGAAATATCCTCTGGACCGACTGAATGTCAAAAGAACCGAAAGAATTCGAAATTTCCAAACTCCTGGAACTAACCGGTAAACAAAAATATGCCTCTACTGTGGCCGCCTTTGAGGTCATTGAGTTTCTCGAACAGTTAGATGTTCCCAGGAAGATAATGAATCGCAAACCATCTATCAAGGCATTAAGTATGCTTGCTGATGGACTTTTGCAGTGGGACTTTATCGATGATGAAACTCGCCTCAAGCTGGAAGAGGATCTACGTGCTTCAAGAAAGCCAAGCTCCGCTTTTGATGCAGTTTTTAGCGCCCAGGGCAGCACTGCTCCTATGGTAGATGATTCAGATGAAGATCTGGATGAAATCGTTGAAACAGAACCACCCGAACTGATGGTTGATGACTCTGAAGCCGATGGTTTTGATGATCAGGAAGAGGAATCAACATCCAGTGATGATTCTGATGACTCGAACGATGATTCTGACGACTCGGACAATGATTCTGATGACTCGGATGATGATTCTGACGACTCGGATGATGATTCTGACGACTCGGATGATGATTCTGATGACTCGGACGATGATTCTGATGACTCGGACGATGATTCTGACGACTCGGACGATGATTCTGACGACTCGGACGATGATTCTGACGACTCGAATGATGATTCTGATGACTCGGACGATGATTTAGAGGATGACGAGGACTGATTTTGGAATAACTCCAATTGTTGGTTCTCACATCCAACAAAATCATCCTTTCTGGCCATCGTGTCTGCACTTTCATGCTTAACAACTCCGGCTGAATTACTGAAGAAGGATGGAATACCGTACGGGTTATCCGTAAATGGTCGCTCCATCCACTCAGAAAGAGAGCCGGAGAGAGAAGCAATCCGTTTTGCCCAGTATATTGGATCTCAATACAATCCCCGAACTTTAAGTATTATAATTGGTATTGGTTGGGGAATTCATATACCGCCCATCCTGAATCTGTTAAAAAGTGAAAATCTTACACTGCCTGTTTTCTTTGAGCCACTACAGAGTGTCTCACTGCTTCTACAGAGAGCATCTCGCCTGAAAGAGTTAGAGCTCACCGGCGCAACAATCACTACAGGTATTGAGGAGCTAAAAAGCTTTTTACAAAAACGCGCAGTCACAACGATCGATATTTATATTCATCCTTTTTACAGAAGAAACTTCCCGGAACTGCCTGAAGAACTAATATCCATTCTCGATTTACATAGCAAAGCACCGGAGAAAAACCCCTCAGAAGAGGTCGATATATTTACACAAAAACGATTTACAAGAACCTGGTTTAGAAACCATTTCCGCCTGCTGCAATCACAAAAGCACCTTACATTTTTATCAAAATCAAACCGGGAAAGCAAAACTGATGCAATCATATATGCAGGAGCCGGTCCTACTCTCTGGAGTGATCTTGCACGGTTACCGGAGAATTCGAATGGCTATTATCTTGTAAGTTCCGATACAGCACTGGCTCCGCTTCTGGCAAAAGGAATCAGGCCTCATATGGTAATCTCAGTGGATAGCGGACCGGGAACGTTGTATCATATGATTCAGGCCCTGAACGTTGATAAGAACTTCATGTATGATGTAGACCTGATTACCTGGAGTGGCGGGCACCCTGTCTTACCGGAACTATTTAGACATACTTACTATTACGGTTCAACTCTTCCACTGGATCAGATTCAGTATGATGATGCAATGAAAAATGTTGCAATGTGGACTAACCCGGCACGCAATCCGTCGGGACTTGCAATATTGCTTGCCGGGCAGTATAATATATCACGAGTTTTTCTTGCCGGTTCTGGCTTTCGCTCCATTGGTAGGGTCACTCATATTCCCGGAACGGGCTATGAAAATTATGCACGTATGATATCACATATTACAAGTCCGTATGATACTTACAGAGCCGGAGGATATTCAAACTCTGCGAATCATAAGTCACGTGTTGCTCTGAATGGCCTTAATGAACTGACCAACGAATCAGGCTGCCAGCTTTTCCAACTATTTAACACTGATGACACAATTACTCACCAGCATGATCTAAAAATTCATCTTTCTGAAGAACCATTTCCATTCTCAAAAACAGTCATTCCTACTGTAAAAATGCGCGAAAGACTGCTCCATCAATTAAGTATTCCTGCTGTGATGAGTGAATTGCAAAATTCTATAGATCCGGATTGCTTAATAAAATGGAGCAAAATGTTTGAGGATTGAGACATAACTCACACAGTTTTTCAAAAACCAATTGTAAAACGAAAAATTCATGCGGCCTCTGCCTTATTTCCTAAGTTTTCCGGTTGATAGGTAAAACGGTTCCTCCGACTTTAGTATAAGGCGGAGGAAGCACTCATGATCATACCAACAGCAGACAAATTCAGTGACGAAGAATTTCAGGAAGTATCTACAATACTTAAAGAGTTTAACTGCTCACTGACTCCCATTGCTGGAGATACAAGAACCATATACGCCATACGTGGTGATGAAAGACACGAATTAATGATAAATCGTCTGGAGGGTCTTCCTTACGTCTCGCGAGTAGATACTATCCAGTCAACCTACAAGCTTATGGATAAAAAGTCTGAATTATCCAACCACAGGATGTCTATTGGAGGGAGAATACTTGGACAGGATCTTCTTATAGTCGCCGGTCAGTGCACAATCGACCCAAATAACGGAAACCTGTTTTTAGAAACAGCCCATGCAATGAAAGAAGCGGGTGCCCATGTAATTCGTGGCGGAGTATGGAAACCAAGAACCAGTCCGCACTCCTACCAGGGCGATGCAAAGGCTATTGATATTCTAATGCGTGCAGCCCAGGAAACCGGTCTTCCCGTAGACACTGAAGTCATGGATGAGGAACAGCTCCGAATTGCCCTGGATAATAAAGTAGATATGCTGCAGGTCGGTGCACGGAATGCGCTGAACTACTCCCTGCTAAAAAAAATAGGCCAGCTGACCCGTGACACAGGAACGATGGTTTTACTTAAAAGAAGCATGCATATGGGTCCCATTGACGAATTCATTTCGGCTGCTGAATATATTGTATCAGGGGGAAATCCGAATACGGTTCTTTGTCCCCGAGGTACAGCTCCGGGAATGGACGGATACCGCAATCATCCCGATGAGTCAATAACACCATTGATCAAACAGCGAACCTGGGCCCCTGTCGTAGTGGACCCATCTCATTCTGTGGGGAAAGCCGTTTATGTACCTCAGGCTGCTCTGGCAGCTATCGCATATGGAGCCGACGGAGTTATTCTGGAAGCTCATGTAAGCCCCAAATCCGGAATTGGCGACGATCCCAAGCAAGCGATTACTCCAGATGTTCTTAAAGAATTGATCAAGGATGCTCAGTCGATTTTCGCAATGAGAAATAAGTATGGAAAACTATATTTGAACTCCTGATTAACATTTTTCACGTCCCCTGATAGCAGGGGGCGAATCCCCTCTCCCCCGAGCCTACAAAAAATAAGAACGAACTTATAAGCGTAACCGTTTTATCGCTACGCCAGGTAACTCAATATGCACAGCCCGTGATTTTTCAGCAATGATTTGCTAATTGAAGATGTATTGGCGTCAGCCCCTTACTAAAAACCGTGCCAATAAGGAGGATTTTTGAAAGCTGCAGTACAATTGAGATATTCTGGTTGTTTATTTGAATATTGCGTGTACTGAAGTTACAACCAATCACATATATTGCTTATGTAATTCAAACAGTGATACCCCGGTCGCGTTTTTCCATTGCAGCGTTCAATTCATTGTATTTCTCTACGGTGGTTATGCATGAAGATAACTCTTTTTGAAGCCTTTGTTCTCCACGTTCATTGAGTAACGTCTGAGCTCGGCGAATTCCATCCAGAGAAAAAATATCACACAATGCATATATAAGAAAGGAAATA
>JBNKQE010000011.1:0-31177 GCA_050295715.1 Leptospirales bacterium | reverse complement strand
CATATGATCAAACACTTTTTGAATTGGACCGGAATAAATTCTTTGTTAAGAAACCCGGTACTCGGGATCGCTGGTTCAAAATGAAGAAGGTTGAGAATTACGATGAGGAAGATTTGTATATGGCATTTGAGCTGGCCGAGACAGGATTTACCGATCTGGAGGCAACGACGATATAATGGGAATAGAGAAATCTGGTGATGTTCAATATCAGAAAGATATTATTCTCCGGCGTGAAGTCATAAAGCATAATCGAAATATCCGAGAGTCCTTACAAATTCACGGAACCACAGTCAGAAATAAACTGCAGAAGATCACATCGACCGGGCCTCGTTCTGGTCGCTTTTATTCATTCCGAGGTAGGAAATACCAAGCGTCAGCTCCTGGGGAACCTCCTGCAAGGAGAAGCGGACGGCTTTCAAATAGTTTTATTTACAAAACATCCCCCTTGCAGCTCACCGTGGCAAATAGGGCATTCGCTGATACCGGCTTTAATTATCCCCGGTTCCTGGAAGAAGAACTCGATAGACCATATTTTGTGGGCACTATCGAATCGCTTCATATGGATCTTTATCGAGATTTACAGAGCCTTAATTAAGGAGTAAGATTATCTTATGTCGACATTCTTTTCCCCGAGCTGTTTGCTCGATCATCTTTTCGAATACCTCCCAAGGTTAACAGATCGTTTTTCCGAGAACGGAATTGTCTCCGCAGAGATTCTTGCCGGCGATCCTCAAACCCTAAGAGTGACAGATACTGGACACGGACAGAGCTCAGGCGATAAGGTCGTTTTAATCGACGGAAAAATCGACACCAAGATTACTGCGGTCCAGGACAACGGAGATGGAACTCTCAGGTTTACAACAGAATCAGAGCACGATTTAACTGAAGTCTATACTCCGGAGGTTGAGCTCGCAGGTTTCACAGATTCAGCTTTCAATGGAACATTTCCTCTCGTTGCCGTTCCCTCCAGAACCTTGTTTGAGATAGAGGCATCAAGCGTTCCAACTCTGAATGGAAATGAAGTTCTCCGTGAGAATTACGAAATCGGCATAAACGGGGTTTTCACAATAACCGTCGTTGATGTCGATACATACGATATATCCCTGGAAGGAAAACCTAAATTCCCTCCGCAGACAGTTCCGCAGCTTAAGCGAGCAAAAGACTTCCGGCTTGGGATCGCTGCGAACGCAAAAAGGGCAGAGGCTTCTTATACTCCTTCAGACGATGAAACAAAACTCTGGATGTATGTGATTATGGAGGACAGCACCGCATCGAAGGATCGGCATGTCTTGAGCGATGCCACATTCACGAACACCAACCAGAACGAAAATAGATCGCTCTTAATCAACACTTTCTCCCTTCTGGTATTCTTCTCAACGACAGGGGATCAGCTTGGTGCGAAAGCATCGGATGCTTCCTGGAATGAAATTCTCAAGGTTGCCATTGCATCTACTGCAGGGATTAAATTTGATGATTTTGGAAACACCAATTATGTCACAGCACTTATTGGCCACGGCTCTTCTGTTGAGAAAGGCGCTTATTATTCTCACGCATATACATTCGAATACAACTATGAAGTAACACAGGAAGAGGAATTCCTTACTCAATTCATTGAATCCAGAGCATTCCGGGATAATGCAATTGCTTTTAGCGAGCAGGAGGATGGTTCCAATATAGACCTCGATGAGGAGCCAACTTGATATATTTTCATTTCAGGGTGTATAATTTCATTGTTAGAACCTATTAAGGAGTCATTTTATGGCAGAAAAAGACAGGTACAAAGTGACGAAGAAATGGGGCAAGCATAAGGTTGGAGATATCCTTCCCGAGTCCCGTGAAGTTCGTCGTAAATTGAGAGAGGGAGGGTGTCTTGAGAAAATGGCTCCTGAAACCTCGAAAAACAAGATGCAGCAGGATACTGCAAAAAACAAGGGAGGTAAATAATGGGTGTTACTTCACTTCCCAGAATTACCGCTCAGCTTCTTCCCGCAGCCGGAGAAGTTCAGCTTGAGCCGTACCGGGAACTTATCGTCGGCCAGATCGGATCTGATGGTGTCGCAGTAAGCGGAGCCTATTACCAGGATGTTGAGGCAATGACCGATGCCGAGATCGAGACTCTTTTCGGTACGAAAGGAGAACTCAGAGGCCGAATCATCAAAGCGAGAGATATCTGCGACCAGAATTGTTCCATCTGGGTTGTCGGACTTTCCGCAGCAGCCGGAACAGCAGCAACCGCAGCTCTTGCATTCGCCGGTGCTGCAACAGAAGCCAGAACTATGAAAGTTCGGGCGATCAGTAAGAAGCAGTATGAATTCTCTATCGAGGTTGCCTCTGGAGATACAGCCAATGATGTGGCTGTTGCTGTCAATGCTGCCTTCGCTGCTCTCGATCCCGGATTTCCTGCAGCATCCGGAATTGCGGTTGATACCGTAACTCTGACTGCAAACGATGTCGGAACCATCCCCAATAAATTCGCTGTTGAGATTGTTGATATACCTTCAGGTATTACCGTCAACACAAACTCCAGAGAAGATAGAGTTCAGTTCTCCGCTGGTGCAACGGATCCCGCCAATACCGGAATTTTCGACGATGTTCAGGCGACTCGCTTCCATTCTATTTCCTGGCCCTGGCAGAATGATTTCTCCGAAGTTCAGGATTTCCTCGAGGCGAGAAACGTTATCGATAACAACTTCCTGCATGGTGTTGCTCTTATCGGTCTCGACGATACTGAGGCGAATATTTCCAACAAGGTTAACGGGGCGACTCCGCTCAACTCGCAGAACCTTCTTTTCGTTGGAAACCGCGTCGCCGATAGTGCTCCTGTAATCATCGAGCCTCCCGACTGGCGGGTTGTTGAGTTTATCTCAATCGAAGGCCTCCGGCTGACTCCAGATGTTCCGATCGGGCGATACATTACTGTATCTGCTCCCCTCGATGCGCTCGGCGGTCCGGCACTGGCTTCTTTGGCATATTACAACACTCCGCTGTTGGATACGGCTTCGACTCTCCCGGACAATCTTTTTGATAACCAGGAGCAGGAAAACCTGAAGGACGACGGATTCACAATCGTCGGTGTTAACGAATCTGTTACCACCATGATCATGGCTGAAGTCGTGTCGACATATAAGTTCAATACTCTGGGGCAGCTCGATCCAAGCTTCAAGTATTTGAACTACATCAGAACCGGATACCTGGCTCTTGAGCTTTTCTTCAGAACGCTCAAGTCCAGCTATTCCCAGAGCCGTCTTACCGAAGGAGATGTGATTTCCGGCAGAGCAATGGCGAATCAGGAAGCGATCGAGGCAGAATACACCAGAATCTACAAAGAGCTTTCTGGGGCGGAATTCGTTCTCACCCAGGCCGGAGAAGCTGCTCAGAAAGAGTTCTTCAGAGCTCTGAATATAACGCTGGATGTTGCAAACGGAAAAGTTACCTCCACAGGTAAACTCCCTATCGTAACTCAGATTCGTGATATCACGATCTCTTTCCAGCTCGCATTTACGGTAGGAGGATAATCAGATGGCTGAAAATAAAGCACTATCGGTTCCGGGGATATCCGTTAACAACTCCCCGATCGGAATTGTCCCAAACTCCTTTAAACATAAGTTGGGGAAAGGTGAGGTTAAGGTTCGATCTGAATCGACTGGAGGCGGTTCGGTAAGAAGTATCCACACGGAGGATGCCGAAGATAAAATCGGAAAAATGTCGTGGGAGATGTACAACACTCGCGAGACCCAGGAGCTCGTTGCAGACTGGAAATCGAACATCGGTTCGAATTTTATCTCCGCGCAACAACCCGGCAATCCTCCTCTCTCAGGGAGTAATATGTCAATGGTCAATGATCCGGACTTCGAAGGGTCAGCCGATGGTGTTGTAACCATCGAGTTTGAGGGCGATCCGCTTTCCAACAACTTTTGATTTCATAGACCGCCTCCGGGCGGTCTCTACTTCATAAAGGATCGAACAAATCTTTGTGAGGTGAAAAAATGTCCGACATAATAAGAGCCCAGCTCCCTTCCATAGAGTCTAACTTTGGAATTGATCTGGCTGTTTCTATGGGATTTCTCCCAGGATATAGTATTGTTGATAAATTTGGTTTCAATCCTCTTATAACTTCCACTTCTGATCCCGAAGATATATGGGAGGGTGGTGGTCTTTATAATTATGATGATTTTGGAACTGCTCCTATTGTGTCTCTTGCCAGCAATAATGCTGGAGACACTGTCCCTATCGCAATTCAGGGGCTTGATATAGATGGGAATCTTGCAGAATATGAGTTAACGCTTCAGGGGACAGCAAGAGTCGCCTTAACGACTCCACTCTGGCGTATTTTTAGGATGGAAAACGAAGGGGATGTCGATTTAGTTGGTACGGTTTTTTGTTATACGGGGACCGGAGCTGTACCAAGCATCGGAGATGCCAATGTTCGAGCCATAATAGATAATGGTAACAATCAAACCCAAATGGCTCTGTATACAATCCCCAAAGGAAAGGTCGGGTTTTTATATAAAGGCGAGCTTGGGATAGAGTTTACTGGTGCAGTTGGTGCTGGAACTCAGTATGCAAGAGTTCAATACAAGAGTAGAAGAAAAGGAAAGATTTTCAAAGTCAAAAAAACTCTTACTTTGATAAATGTTGCTCAATCCATCTATTCAGATGATCGGTGTTTTCGGGACGTGATCCCTGATTTAACCGACATTCGCCTAGTAGCTCAGGAAGTTTCTGATGATATGGGAGTGTGGGCAGCTTTTTGTATTCTTCTGGTTGATCAGGAGAGATTGAGTCAGGCATTTAGAAACGCAATAGGTCAGTCCAGTTAAGGGAGATATAATGAAAAATCTATTTACAAACATCGTTGAGGCGATACACATCTTTATTATCGTTTCTGTTTTGATTCGGCACATTCGAAAAGGTTTGTGGAAAACCTTATGGCGAGAAATCAAGGAGCCTGGTTATATGTCCCAGTCTCAGTTCGACTCATGCCTTGCCAGAGCAAAGGCGATGATCTTTGAATCGATCGAGGTTGCGATTAAGGTTTTCGGCCTTATGATTGCGCAGCATAGGTCAAGCAAAAAGCACAGAGAGAACCATAGTGAAGAAATTTCAAGATTGACTTCATCATTAGAGGCTTCTAGTGTTAAAATGAGCACAAGGGCCTGGTGGCAAGGCTAAGGGCCCACAAGGGGGCCGAATTTGAGGATCGAACAAAAACTCATATTCCCGCTGCTGTTAATTGCTTTCGGGAATCTTATTACTGGTATAATTAAAAATGAGAATTTAACTTATTACGTTTTATATGTCGGGATTTTCCTAGGGGGGATCCCGATTTTGTATTTTCTTAGGATAAAAATCAATGAAAGAGTTTTGTCATATGTCTTTCTGGTTTTTTCGCTAGTTTCAATTCTTATCAATGATGCATCTGTTCTGAACGATGTTTTCTTTCTTACGTTTTCTCTTGTTCTGTTCCAGAATAAAAAATGGATCTATGGACTATACTCAACGGCTTATATAGGAATATTGATATCTCGATATTCATTCGGAGGGTATTCGGCAAGCGAGATGTCAGTACATCTGGCCGGCTATCTGTTTATATTCTTTATTTTTCAAGATATCATTCTCCCGAAAGTTCAAAAATGTACGAAAACGGATATAACACTCGAGAGTTATTATTCCCGCGAAATAAAAGACGATATCGTAGATATTGTCAATTTGAGATGCCAGGGATTTGACTGGCCTGAAATCAATGATAAACTTGAGTTAAACATTACAGATGATCGCGTAAGAAGAAAAGTGACGGAAGAAAGAAACCGTCTCGGATTCAAAACACAGGACTCATTTGTTCTATGGTTGACCAATTCGGGTATTATACAACCTGTTTCGGTCAATTGCGAAAATGAAGCCTAATTGATGATACACTGTGACCGTTCGATCCTACCGGGCGGTTTGTACTTTGTGCGACTGGCCGGTTTTTTTTATAATTCCTGCCAAATGATGAAAGGATTGAACGATAATGAATAATGAAGGAATTCACATGGATGTAGAAACACAGGCAGAACTCGAGCGTATAGAGGGACGTCTTGAATTGGCACTTCAGAAAACTATCGATTCGGCTATCCGCGCAGGAATAAAGGATATCAAAGACTCAATCGCTGAACTCTTCAATAAAGATATCGAGCACATCAACGAACATCTCGGGAGGCACGATAAGTACCACGACGAGCATTATAAAGATATAAAAAGGCTATGGAAAACCATCGATGAGCTCCGGGCATATATCCCAGAAGAAGTCGACAAAAAACAGCAGTCCATAATTGAGGCTTTGAACGATATAAAAGACAGGATCATCGAGATAGAGACATCTCGGGATACTGCCGAAAAGATTGAGGAGAAAACCGATCGAAAAAAAGAGATCGCTTGGGGAGCTATTGCAGCAGCATCTTCCGTCGCAGCTCTCGTTGGTGGAGGTATCGGTTTTTTAATCAGTATGATTTGACAAGTAAGGATCGAACATGAAACTTGAAAAAAAATGCTTTGAGCGGACAGAGAACAGGAAGCTCAAATCCGTAAAGGCCATTGTTGTTCATTGGCCGGGCGGGAAGAAGATCGGGACCGGATATCAGGTTCTCGATATCGACAGGCTTTGGGATTGGATGAATTCCGAATCAAATAATTCATACCATTACCTCGTCGCCAAAGATAGAGTTATAAATACCAGACCGCTCGATCTTCGGGCGATTCACTGCGGTCATGCCACATACAGAGAACAGGCAAAGGAATTCTTTGGAGAAAGAATTTGCAGCAATCTCGATTCTCCGAATAACCACACCATCGGAGTCTGCGCTCTCAACGATAATTCAAATGGATCATATACTCAAAAAACAATGGATTCTCTCATAGAGCTATGCGCTATTCTCTGTGTGAAATTCGGACTAAAAGCGGAAGTGGATCTTCTTCGCCATTCTGACATAACGAACGAAAAGAAAGTGAAATGTCCGCTTGGTTTTTACGAGGATGATGATAACCCGGACGATCTCTGGGATACCTTCAAAGAATGGGTTTCAGGAGAGGTCGACGATATCTATAAAAGAATGAATTTGGAGAGGTAAAAAATGAATAATTTATTTGAAAAAGGATCAAGATGGCTTCTTGGTCTCGTCCTTCTGTTTTTTGCGATCGCAATTAGCGTATGGTTCGCCCCGATCCATATAGCTTTTCAGATTGCAATCACAATCATCTTCGGAGGAATAGCTGTAATGGCGCTTTTGTTCGGCCTTTTTTCCTCCGGTCCTCAGTGAGGTATTTTATGTCAGATGAAAAAGAGAAAAAAAATGTCTTCGCTGTAATCGGTAAAGCCATCTGGAACGCGACCGGAGAGAAAGGAAAGTTTACAACTGTCCTCGGGATAGCAATTATAATTGCTGCCGTGGTTGATCCCCTCGTGAAGCATAATCAGGGTGTTACTTTTTCAAACGATTATCTGTGGCAGACAATGTATTTTGTCCTGGCCGGGATAATTCTCGTGATACTCCCGTCTGAAATATCCATATCGAAAACGGACGGATTCAAAATCAAGGACTGATTATGGGTTTTAAATTTTACTCTATCGTGGCTGCCGTTCTTTTTCTCCTTGGGGCGGTGGCCTATTTTGTTCTTAAATGGAAGAAGATGGAGAAAACCATCAAAACACAGAAAGAAGATCTCGATAGCGCGAAGGAGACGATTGAAACTCTGACAGAAGAGAATAACAATCTTATCCGTGCTGTCCGGGCATTCGAGGAGCTTGAAGGTTGCCTTGGCGACCTCGAGAGAAAATATAAAGAGAAGAGGACTGAATATGAGAATATGGTTGCTTCTGGTGACAATGGTAATGTTGCCGATGCTCTTAATAAGCTGCGTGACTGAAAGAGAAAAGCTGGTCTACTTATATCCGATCGTAATGGCTCCCGATGTAAACGATCTCGAGGAGCTTCCTGAATATTCTTTCACAACTGCCGATCGGATATTCTCTGCCGAAGAACTCGCCTTTCTCCCAGAGGAAGTTGTCGAAAAGTTAAAGAATTATGTTCTTTTATCTGTACAGGATGCCACTTTGTTGGGAAAATGGATTATAGATAGTCAGCAAATATCAGAGGAGCTGCGGGAAAAACTCCTGTACTATATCCGGGTAACTGACTGGAATAAGGAGAATCCAATTGAGTGAGCTTGTAAAAGAAAGGCTGGATCGGATCATTGAAAAAGCATCGGAGAGAAAAATCCGGCTTTTGATAGAAGTCGATCTGGCCAGCAAAGTATTTGTCTATTGTGATGATCATGAAAAGACACTGGTACTGGAGTGGCTGAAAGAAGAGCGCTTCGCCGATTATATCCATATGCCTTGCACGTATGAGATAAAATTCCCGAGTGCTTATCCTTCGTATAAATTCCTTCCTTTTTCAAAGGGAAAGAATATCCAAAGGCTGCATAAGGACCGAACTCTTGATTACCAGGAGATCACCGGAAGAAAAGTTCTTTTCTTCGACATGGAAGCGGATGAAATCAAATCCCTTTCAAAGTTTATCCCCGGCAAGAGTTTTATCGAAATACAGGACGAAGCCTATGATCTGAACAAGAAAATCATTGTCAATTACGACAGGACCACCCTGTTGTTTTATGGAAAATAAAGGAGAGAACAAAGGTGAAAACATCCAGGACTGAGGGGATCCTTATCCTCGCAACGAAAAAACCCTACAAGGTCGCTATCGAAGGAAACCTCGAAGAGCGCTTCGAAATCATCTGCCATGATGTTAATTCGAAATGTGAAGCTGCTGCTGCTGATATGGAGCAGCTTATTATCCGCGGTCTTACAGCTATCCCGGAAGGCCAGTCCAAGGCATCAAAAAAACAGATGATGAAGGATGAAAAGAAGGACAAGGATTTCTTCGAAAACGATACTCCTTCAGATAAAGAGATCAATGAGCAGGCCCAGAACCTGCAGATGATCATGCAGATGAATGGAGCCGTCAATATTTCAGAACTCATGGATATCTTCCAGGAGATTCTCGCTGCCGGCGTTATTGAATATGCTGGTGGAAAGAAAATGACTCAAACGGTCTGGGGATCTGTCGACAGGCACGATAAGGTCGCTGTTATGTTCAAGTACTGCTCTTTTTTCGTCAATCCCTTGGAGCAACTTGTAAATATGGCCTCGTCAACGGACAGCCAGGAATAGTCCGAAATAAGCGGAGGATTACTGATGCAGTCCGTATCGCCATGCTTACCAAGGGAGGCATTTCCATGGAAGAGGCTGAGGATATGCCGTTTTTCAAGAAGCAGCTCGTTATCGAGGAGCTCAACCGAATACAGGCAGAGATGAACCGAGGGAACAAAAATTGACATCATTGGAAGAAAGCGTTATTCTTTATTCAAGTCAGTTTTCAGCATAATAAATTCCTGTATTTACCCGCCGTTCCTGGCGGGTTTTTATTTGTCTTCAATCCTCCCCGTCCTCGAGCGTATGCAATGCCAAACTGGTAGCTGGAAAATTAAGAGGCGGTCGGATTATGCCCGACGCGGGGAGGTCTTTTTTTTTCACAGGTTTCAGGATACAATTATCTCAGAGGTAATGCATGCCCTATAGTATTGATTATATATATAACATCCGGGATCGCTTCAGCTCTATTCTGAACAGGATGGGGCAAGCAGCCACCCGATTTGAATCTGGTATTACCAGGATGCAGGGGAAGCTCGGTGTCCTTCAGGGTAAATTTCAATCTGCCGGCGCAAAGCTGGCAAACCTTCAGACCGGACTTGCCTCTCTCGGGGCAGGAGCTTTTCTCAAAGCCACACTGGACGAAGCAACCGAATTCCAAAAATCATTAAATCTCACCCAGGCCGTAACCGGGGCGACGAACGACACGATGGATACTATGCGGGAGCGTGCTCTCGAATGGGGATCCCAGACACAGTTTAGTTCGAAGCAGGTCGCTGCTGCCATGGGCGAGCTCGGTAAGATGGGCCGAAGCACGGATGAGATTCTTTCTCTCATGCCTGGAACTATGGCTTTGGCTGCTGCAGGCGAGCTGTCTATGGCTGACGCTGCGAATTTCTCCATGGCTGCTATCAACCAGTTCGGTTTGGCCGTTGGCGATGCTGGAATGGTCGCTGACGTTCTCGCTACTGGTGCGAGTAATGCAGCTACGTCCGTCGGTGGGATTGCCTCCGCTCTGGCCAACACAGGCGTTCAGGCGAAGATGTCCGGACTTTCGATAAAAGACACCACTGCTACCCTTATGGCTCTGGCACAGTCCGGCCTCGAAGGAGCTGAGGGCGGTACTATGCTTATGAATGCCCTCAAGCAGCTTCAGGTTATGCCTGACAAGGTCCGTGAAGGATTTGAGGGAATGGGAATCGATATCGACAACTTCCGAGATGCGACAACTGGACAGATGACAGATTTCTTTGGATTGATCAGTGCAATGAAAGAGGCCGGCGCGACCGGAGCGCAGCTCGGCCAGATGTTTGATGTTCGTTCGATGAAGGCCATGGCTATTCTCGTCGAAACAAATGAAGAAGCTCTCATGGGATACCGGGACAGCCTCGCTGATGTTACCGGGAACGCTGAAGAGATGAAAAATACCCTCAACAAGGATATTGAGCATCTCATTGAATTCCAATCTATTATGCAGAACCTCAAAGTCATAATGGGAAGCTTTCTTTCCGAAGCTCTGGCTCCGGTCCTCAATGCGTTCAATAATTGGCTCGGCAATATGCAGAAAAACAACCCGACCATGCTTAAGGCGATCACATATGTCCTGATGTTTACAACCGCTCTCGGCGCATTCCTTATCCCACTCGGTCTTATGATCTCAACAATCGGATCTATCATCGGTCTCGTAAAAACAATAATGGGATTAACGAAGCTCTGGACTGCGGTCCAGGCAGTTCTCAATATGACCTTCATGGGATTTCCGCTTGTCTGGATTATTGCCGGAATCATTGCTCTGATAGCGATAATAGTTCTCTGCGTAAAACACTGGGATAAAATCAAAGCTGCGATCGGCGTTGCATGGGATTGGATAAAAGAAAAAACAATGATAGCTGTCGAGGCGATAAAGGCTTTTATACAAAGTCTGTGGGAGAAATTCAGCTCTCTTCTGGATAACCCTTTCTTCGCTGCTGCTGCGACAATCTTTGCTCCATGGCTTACTATACCGGCAATGATCCTCAAGCATTGGGAACCGATCAAAGCTTTCTTTATTGATTTATGGGAAAAGCTCCAGCCAATTGTTGAAGGTGTCGGAGGTTTCTTCCGCGGTGTTGGTGATTTCTTCACTGGAGGAGAAGCTGCATCACCATACGTCGGAAGATCGCCAGAAGCGCCAAGTCCGGGCAGGATGCGCGGTGTTGGAGCTGAGGCTAATGCTTCCGTTTCAGTTTATACAGAAGAAGGAATGAAGGCAGTCCCATTCGAAGAGTCTGGAAATCTCGGTTATAATATGCGGAGTAACACGACCAGAAGAAGCGGAGGCAGGCGGTAATGTCATATCTTGATCAGCTGATTGCGGGTAAATTCAAAAACGTCAGTTTCGGAACGAGAAATGAGAGGCTGAACAATGTCGGCCAGTCCCGTGTGGAGCATCGCTATCCCAAAACAAAAGTTCAGTATCTCGAACCTATGGGAGAGGAGCCTTTCGACTGTACTGTTGAAGTTTTCTTTACTGGGGAAACTTATCGGGATGATTTTGAGAAATTCAGGAAAGCTGCTCAAGATCCTGCCCCAGGGAGATTATTTCTTCCTACATTCGGTGTTTTTAATTCTGTTATCGTTTTCCCATTTTCTGCAGATGCAAATCAGAAAACTGTCGGAGAAATCACTGCATCGGTTCGGTTCGCTCAGACCACAGATAGGCCGGCACCTACAGAAGGACAAACCTCTCAGCAGGATGTATCAGAACAAGCAGCGATTGCCAGGGAAAATCTTCAAGAGAGTTTCAAGTCTGATTATATAGAACCAAAAACTGTGAGCAATATAGAAACCGGATCTTACGATGCTAAATCACTAGCTTCTGACCTTGAGAAGGTCACAGGAAAGGCAAGAGATGTCAGAAATTTTGTAAGGAAAGTAGATAGAAAACTACAGAATGCAGATCAATACGCATCTCTTTTACTTAACCCTGGTCAACCTTTGGGATTTCTTCAGTCAACAGCGCTATCTTTCACAGGTAACTCAGGATTCGTCGTATTTAAAAAACTGGCTACGTTGGGGACAAATCAGACAAATTCTATGAATGATATAAAATCCGGAATCGTTCCTTCTCCTTCCGGATTCCTTCCACAGGATCCTGGTGACGGATCAGTTGATGTAAATGTAAACCTATGGACAGAGGATACTCTTGAAAGAATACAAAGGAATATTTCGAGGCTTTCAGTAATAAACACATTTCGGGTGACTGGTTTAATAGGGATGTTCGAGAGCGCTGCGTCATCTACGTATACGACAACAGAAGATGTTGATAATGTAGTAAAAACACTTGAGGATTATTATGAAGCTATTATCGAAAACGACTCAACCGGGGTTGTTATTCCCGGTGTTAAGTTTTTCCTTGAACAACTACGAAATCTTACAGACCGCGTTCTCGCCCAAAAGAGGCAGCAGGCATATACTGTAATAGAAATTGATATAGAGAGACCTGTTTCCGCTTTCTTACTCGCATATGAATTATATGGGGAATATCTGCAAACAGAAGCAGCTCACGAATTTATGACGGAATTATTAGTTGGATTAAATCGATCCCAGGTAGCCTATAGACTTGAGGGGGCTGTAAAGGTGGTTGAAGTTGGCAGCTGAGATCCGGGTTAATGGAGTTACGTATAAAAGATTTAAGCAGATTGATATATCAAGGGGTATCGATACATTTGCTGGCGAGGTTCGCATCCTGGTTTCTCAGGCTCAAAACAACAATTCTATAATCAAGGTTCAAGATCTTGTAGAGATTTTTTTTGATGGTATTCAGGTTTTTTCCGGTTACATAGAGAAAATAAATGATACAGAAGATAGAAGAAATCATGATATAAGTTATCGGGCCAGGGACACAGTTTCTGATTTGATAGACTCAGAAGTTCCTGATAATGTTATGACTGTTGAAAATGTCAGGACAATGAAAGATCTTGTTCAGCTTTGTATTGATGGAAGAGGATTGACTGACATTATTTCTGTAATTGATAATGTCGGCGTTTCTTTTAGCGACACTGAGGAATTTAAAGCAGCAGAGCAAGGACAGACAATCGGGGATTTCTTGGAAGATAACGCAAGACAGGTTCAAATATTTCTCAATACTGATGGGAAAGGGAATGTTGTTATAAACCGCCCATCTGGAAAACTTAAAACACTCCTCAAAAATGTCCCTGGCGATGTGAATAATAATATAAAGAATTCCAGCTTCGAAATTGATTATTCTCAGCGATTTAACAAATACACTGTTTATTCGAACTCCTCCCTCGCTTCCGATTCTGCAACCATAAATGACATCAATAATAAGGGCGAGGCTTTCGATTCAGAAATAAGGAAGTCGCGCACATGGAGCAAAATCGCCGAAAATCCCATGACTTCAAAACAATGTAAAGCAGAAGCTGAAGAAGAAGCGAATATCCGTCGGGCAAGGTCTTTTTCGTATTCCTGTGAGGTTGCTGGTTTTTCTGCAAACGGTGAGCTGTGGGAACCGGGAAAAGGAGTCACTGTCAAAGATGTTACGAAAGGGATTAGTGGTTCATTTCAAACAAATAAAATAACATGGACATTCGGAGGAGGGGGAGAACTTACAAAGATTGACGTAACCTTGCCGGATAAGTTAACTGTCGAAGCACAGCCAACTGTCCAGATAGAAAGAGAATCTCTACCATCCAGCACTTACGGGATAAAGCAGGGAGATACACTGAGTCAAATAGCTCTCAATTTCGGGGTTAAACTATCAGAACTTGTACAGGCGAATCCTCAAATAGAGAACCCGGACTTAATATTCCCTGATCAGCAAATACAAATACCTGTTACAGAGGGCGCATAATGAATTTGAATAAGCTGCAGAATATTTTCAAGATCGGGATAAAAAAAGATTCATTATCCAATAGACTGGTAACTGTTCTTTTTCAGGGTAAACCGAATCCACAAAAAGCAGTTTTATATCTTCCGTATGGGATGCTTGCAAATCCACCGACAGATATTCCAGCCGGCCTTTTATCTGATCAGGCTAATGAACAGTCTTTATTGTCTTTGCCTTTTGATATTGAGAATAGAGAAGATTTAGACGATGGAGAGATTGGGATCGGAATCCCTTCTTCTGACGCTCGTATATACTTTAGAAAAGATGGAAAAATTACCTTCAAAATTGGAGATACCGAGGGCGGTGATTTTCTCGCTAGATTTCTTGAATTGAAATCTGGGTTTGATGAGCTTGTACAAAACCATAACGACTTACTTGCAAAAGTTAACCAATTGTTCTCTCACTCCCATACAGTTCAAACTCCTGACACTATAAATGGATCAACAACATCTATAATTCCGGTAATATCTCCTGAACCATCATCTTCTGCATCTATTGATGATGCAAAAATCGATGAAATAGAGGTTCCTGAGCTGTGATTGTTAAAACTGTAGTTTCAATGTAGAATTAAATAACGGAGATGATATGCAGGACTTTTTACTTGTTCAGGATAATTTTTCTCTATTCGATATTGAAATCGACAAAGAAAAAAGAGTCTATAAATCAACACAGAGCCTCGACACAGCAATCAGTTTTCAGCTTTTCGTTGATCAGCGTGTAACCCAACAGGAGAGGTCAAGGTCGAGAGATCGTCGCGGATGGGTTGGAGATATGCAGACGAGAGGAATCGGATATATACATGGATCCCTTCTTCATCTCCAGGAACAGGCCAGAGACACAAATGTAGAAAGAAATGAAACTGCTGCATATGCTAAAAATGCTCTTGAGTATCTTGTCGAGATTGGAGCCTCAAAAGAAATAAATGCCAATGTAGTTGGTAAAAACGTAGAGGGTACAATTATTAACAGCGCAGGAACTACGAGCAGGTATAGCAAGCTCTGGAAATCGTTATTTGAATAAGAGGTTGAAATGGGGTTAAATCTTAAAACATTTACCGACTTTGTCAGATTAATAAACGGAAAATTCAATAAAGAAGTACCTGAAATAGATCCAACCATAGACGCCAGCTTCGCGAAAGCATCAACAGTCTCCTCTGCTGCAGGAGCTGTTTCTTTGCAGGAAGGTTTAAAGGATGTATCCAAACAGTCTTTTTATCAGACTGCCGATGATGAATTTCTCGAACTCATTGGGGAATATGATGATACTGAGAGGTTTGATCCTCAAATATCTATTGGGTTTGCTGCAGTCGGAGGAGTTCTCGGAACTCCAATTGGACAGGATGAGACATTAACCTCAAGTGGCAACACATATATTGTTACAGCAGACACTGCAGTTCAGAATTATGTCGGAAATGTATCTTTGTCATTTTCAGCAGGAATAGTAACCGCAGTAACGGATCTTCCCCATACTCTATCGTCAGGTCTTGCCGTTACAATTTCAGGAGCTACTCAACCGGAATATAATGGGACATTTACAATTATCGCTTTAGACGAAAACACGTTCATATACGAAATCGACGCAGGGAGCTTAACAACAGACAATGGAGAATATGCATCTGTATATGCATTGCTTAATATAGAGTCATTGTCTACTGGATTAGAACAAAATATTTCAGCTGGAGGCCAACTATCAATTAATATTCCAAACATAAACACAACAGCGTTTGCCGGTGTCGGTGGTATTACAGGTGGATTTGATCAAGAAAACATTGAAGATTATAGATCAAGAGTCGGAGAATCCCACAACTTGACACCTGGGATATCTACGCCTCCATCTTTGAAGTTTAGTGCCAAAAAAATTGCAGGTAATACAAGAGTTTTTATTGTTAGACCAACAAATGAATTTGGCGGGATCCCAGGAGAGGCTGGATACCGTCCTGAACTGGGAGAAACTGTTGTTTATGTATTGAGAGATAACGATTCCAATATCTTGCCAAGCTCTTTGATTCTTGACGAAACAAAACAACAAATAATAAATGATGGGCAATGGCCTACCTTTATTAGGGAAGATGGGTTGTATGTAATTGCACCAATTTTAAAAGCACAACCCTTCAACTTTACCTCTATAGTTCCAAACACTGTAACTATGCAGAATGCTATACGAGATCAGCTGGTTGTTTTTTTTCAAGATAACGCAGATATAGAGGGGACTATTACTCTTTCAACTCTCAATTCTTTCTTGAGTCTTATACAAGATCCAAACACAGGAGAACTATTAAGATCGTATGAGTATAATTCTCCAGCAGTAGATATGACGTCTGGATCAGGAGAAATTTTAGTCAGAGGAGATGTGACGTTTGAATAAATCAATAAAATCTTTTCAATTATTCGATGATGATAAATCTGCTCGTTATCTTGCTGACCACTGGCCAAAAGGTAGGCTTACAGCTAAGCGCCATGTAAAAGATTCAAACATATACAACTTCATACTATCTCTCTCTGTTTGGATTAAAATATTTATTGGAGATTTATTTATTCTTGCTAAAAACAGAGACATACAGCAAGCAGATGAACTCCTCTCAGAGTGGGAAAAGTCTGTTAAAATACCAGAAGAAATTCCATCCAGAGAAACCATTGAAGATCGCAGAAATGCTGTTGAGTGTCTTTTTAGGAAGATACCCGTGTATAATGTGGATAATGGAATTGTTTCTAAAAAAACGACATTTGAAAATTATGTATATTGTTTGACTGGAATAAAAATAGAAATACGATCGGCACGATTAAACAATGGAGGATCTCAATTCCCACTTGTATTTCCATTTAAATTTGGTATAAGTTCTCCTGTTGGTGATTTTGTGTTTATTATTCGAGTTGAGGTTTCTGGTGCTCCTGTCAACAATTTTTTTCCATTACCATTTCCTGTCCAGTTCTTTACCCCGAAAGTCCCTGATGCTACAATAGAGTTATTGGATAAAGTTTTGGATAGAGTAGTCCCTTCTTTTTGCAGATGGGAATATGAAGCCGTAATAATATAGGAGGCTATAATGCTTAATATTGCAGATAAATCAGATTCAACCGCCGGATCAACTGGAGAGTTAACCGCTTCTGAATATAACGATCATAAAAATGAAATCCAGAATGCAGTTGAGAAATCAGGACAGACATTAACTTCATCGATAACTGACCAGTTTTCAAAGGCTCTTTTTTCAAATGGTGTCGGAGCTTCTAGTGTGCAAGATTCTGGAAGTGGAGATGCTATTCTTTTAAGCCCAATTACTGGGACCTCCGGTTTATCCGTACCAGATTCGTATAGTCAAATTAATGGTGCAATGTTGAGATTTAAAAAAACATCACCAAATACATCCGCCTCTGTAATTGTAAATTTCGGCCAATCTGGGACCGAGCTCGGCGCGAAAGCACTGATCCGCTCAGACGGATCTCCTGTACAAATTGGCGAGGTTATTGGAGATTTGCTCATTCAATGGAGTCAGGCATCGGATAAGTGGCTACTTCTTGAAAAAGGATCCGCAATTAAATATGTAAATACAATCTCAGAATTAAGGACTGTCGAGGGCGAATTCCACAACCAAAAAATAAATGTTTTGGGATATTATTCAGTCCGAGATGTTAATATGCCAAGATATTATTGGGATAGTGCCTCTTCTGATTCTGACAATGGTGGATCTATAATAAAACCAACATCTACTTCAGGGGCAGGAAGGTGGATATTACCAAGCATCTCATCGATCAATATAAAATGGTTTGGAGCTCATGGAGATGGTCTCACTGAAGATACGGCAATTATCCAAAATGCTATTGATTTCGTTGATAGCATCGGGGGTGGAGAAATTCTTTTTCCAGTTGGGACATATCTTATTGATGTCGGGGGAGTGGAGGATTCACGAGATTATGGAATTCTTTTGAAAAGCAACACCACTCTGCGTGGTGAATCAAAGAATAAATCAAAGATTTTCGCAAACGCAAATAGCGACATGGATTTAATTATTACTGCAAGAAGTGCAGCAGATAATAATATCGAGATTAAGAATCTGACAATAGACGGAAATCAAGCGAATCAATCAGACGGGAAATTTAATCTATGGTTACATAGTACAGACAATGTTGTTATAGAAAATGTAGAATCTATAAACTCTGGTTCGTGGGGGTTTAGGATACAAAAATGTGATAGTGTTTTTATGAGTGATATAAAGACAGATCATCCAGCCGATTTGAACGCAGATGGGATTCATTTTGTAGACTGCAATAATGTTAATTGTGTAAATATCGATATTTTGACCCTCGGTGATGATGGATTTATCATTGAAGCTCTGGAAGAAGATATTTCAAATTATAATGTTTCAAATATCAATATAACATGTCCTGTAACGACGGCAGGAGGAGGAAGAGGTTTACTTCTTCTACTTGACGAAAGTGTTGCTGTTGGACAACATAAAATAACAGATATAAATATATCAAATGCGAATATATATAACTGTAAATCTTCTGCGGTAGTGTTGCAGGCAGCTCAATATGAAAGAATCAACATTCAGTGGAATGATTTTAATTGTCTCAATTCGTTGAACATTGTTGTTGGTACAGCTACCAAAACAGGATATGTAAAAGACTGTTTCTTCCGCCTTAATTCTGATTCTCCTAATGAGATAGGTGTTATCCAAACAATAGTCGACGGAACCATTGAGAATAATTATATAAATGCCAGAATGGTTCATGATTCTGACGGATTTGTTGGAATTAGTTTGAAAGGTGAATATTGGAAAGGTGAGATTGATATTAACCACGACCCGAACGGAACAAAATCGACTGCTTTAAACGCAATAGATATGTTCGCCTCGAATTCTGATTTGAAGGTTAATATCAACGGTGGTAACAACGGGATAAATTTAAGAGCTTCTGCTAATGACAACAATTTCACAATTAATAGAATCGAAAACCAAAATACAAATTCCCTTAATATAGATAACGCAGCTTTAAGAAATAAATTTTTTGGTGGAATTGTTGATGGAGTAATAAATGGATCAATTACGGTAAATCTTTCAAAATTTTATGGAATTGATGGCGGTGAAAATTATGGAAAGACAAGTATATCTCCGGATGGCAGTGGTGATGGTGTAATCCCACATGGATTAAAATTAGCTCCTCAATATGCAAATGTAATATTAAGAGGAGAGAGCACAATTATAGCGAAACTTACTTCTGTTGACTCTACGAATCTAAATATTAAGATCACTGATGCAAACGGTGTCCCTGTCACGACTGGATCATATGTTGTAAATTGGGAAGCAAGAATATAAACAAAAGCCTCCAGATGGAGGCTTTTGTCAAAATGGAATATCGTCTTCGAAGCTTCCCGGCCCCCCGATGGGTGGCGGTTGATAAGATCCGTATCCTCCGCTTTGCTGCTGAGGCGGTTGCCGGTATCCCTGCTGCTGACCACCGTTGTTCTGGTAACTCTGCTGCGGAGCTCCTCCCTGGTTATTGTTCTGGTTCGGGGACCATGTATCTATCTCCACGAAGTGTGTGTTTCCGTACTGATCCGTCTGCCTTTTCCTTGAGATCTTAATTTTAATCTTCCTGGCTCCGGCCTTAGTCGTGAATCCATACTGCTGAAAATACTGCTCCAACTGATCAAGATTGATGGTCGCAGCGGTTATTGAACCGCCGTTCTGGAATTCGATCTTCTTCGCGTCTCCGCAAAAAATCTTGTTTTGGTCTGACATTACTGTCCTCCTGTGGTCATAAAATCTCTTATATCTATTATACTCGGTATCGCAGCCTTTGCCTCCGACGAATGGCTGACCGATATCAAGGTCCGTCTACCGTCCAGCGCTCTATCCATCATCTGGTAGAATACCGGGATTATTTCGCTATCCAAGGCAGCGTCCGCCTCGTCCATTATCGAGTATAGCCAGTTCCTTCCGGTCCGATTGCTGGCAACCTTGGCAATACTCTCCTGCAGGGCCTTTGTGATCCAGACTCCCTGGCCTCCGGATACGTCCGGCAGGTTCTTTACATCAGATGCCTTCGTATCATGGACCAGTATTTTGAATTTCTCAATCAGGTTTTTCCCGCGGGAATCATAATCCTGCGTGATAGTCTGAACTCTGAATCTGGTGCCGTATGTGTCAAGGAGGGCGTTTGCCTCTCTATCGATCATCGGGGCAATAAGGGAAAGCTCCATGGCGGGGATCCCTTTCGGCGAGAACGCTGCTTCGATCTTCTCCCACTCTGTTATATCGATCTGCGCCGTATTGAGCCGAGAATCGATCGTTTTTATTTCATCAAGTAGTTTGTCGTTTCTAGCGTGTTCCCTGCTCCAGCTCTTCACGTCGGCGAGAATCCGGCCTATTTCTGTGTTTGTCTGAGCTGCCAAAGAGGATGTTTCCTGGAGCTCGCTTGAAAGCTGCATTTTTTCAGAGTAATCGATCGGTTTCTTCTGAGCCTCGAGCTGCTGGAGTTTACTTTCGATATTCGCTATCTGTTTCTCTGATTCATCTATCCGTTCTTTCTGTTTTGAAATTTCAGATTCGGCTTTATCAAGGGAGGCGACCAGCGCTTTGGCTTTATCTATATCGGAAGGATCCACCCGGCAAGATTCCGCAGTCTGCTGCAGGCCGATAAGCTCGGCAGGTTCTTCCGGTCTTGGGGTTTGTTTCTTTTGAAGTTCTGCATACTCTTTGCGCATAGCTTCAAGTCTACCGTTCAGCTCGGAAATATTACTTTCTATCTTCGGGAGTTTTTTCTGAAGCTCTATTTTTTCGGCAGAGAATTGATTGATCCTCTCCTGCAGGTTGGTTGGAAGTTTCCCGCAATGCTCACACGGTTTATTCCATTCGGCCATCATATTTTCTTTATATGTGATGCCCTCCTCTGTTTCGAGCTTTTCCCTTTCGTAATCCCGAATATTGGATTTAAGCTGCTCGGCTTTCGATGCCATTTCTCGCAATTCTGTGTCGAGCTTCTCTTTATCTCCGAACCAGGCGTTTACTTTCTGCTGATGTGATTCTACCGCCTGAAGGTATTTCTCATAGAGTCCGCTGAATTTTGATGATTTTTCCGTCAGCTCCGAAAGTCTGGACCGGTGTTTATCGGCATCGTTGAGGATATCTTCGAATTCTCTAATCTCCCTGTTCATCCGCTCAATGTTGGATTTGGCATGGTAGATATCGTTTCGATACTCTTTTACCTGCTCATCGATCCTCTCATTTGATTCGGCATCTCTGTTTATTGCGGAAAGATGCTTTTCTATCTCGCCTTTTTTCTGTTCCAGCGCTTCGAGTTTCTTTCTGGCTTCCGATTCATCTATACCAAGCTGGTCTATTTTATCCATGAAATATCCCGGAGTCTCTACCTGGTCGCTGAGCGTTTCCCTTCGGCTGGTATCGGCGACAACACTCTGCTTCAGGGATGAAACCTTATCATGTGCATAGTTCTTCATCTCTGAGCGATCGGTTCCGGAGAGCTCCATGAAAATCCTGCGGAGGTCTGCTTCGGATGCGTTTTCCAGGGATGGGAATTTCGGATTGTCTTTCTGTCCGCGGAAAGCACAGGTCATGAACATCTTTATGGATCCGAATATATCAGAGACGGCCTTGTCGAAAGGCTCCTTATTGCCTGTTACGTTAGCGACCGGCTCTCCGTCGATATCCATGAAGAATTTCGCTGTAGGATTGGCCAGTGTGGGATCTATGAGAATCTTCTGGGTGATTACCTTTCCGTTATCGCTGAATTTTCGGAGTATCTGGGAATCCTTCAGCTCGAAAAGCTCTTTGAAGTTTTTACCGGAAGGAAGGTGCTCGGAGAAGGGTGTCATAAATCCGAGGGAGAAGGATTTTCCCACACCGTTCGGACCGGTCAGGAGGTTTGCGCCAAGGCGAAAGTCCTCTGCCGTAATCCGGATCTCGTCGTATCCGTTCTCGAGTCCCGCTTTTGTCCCGCGAAGATAGAGTTCTATGAATCCGAAGTCGTGCCGGTTTACCAATCCGGGATCGGATCCAGTTTCCTCTTCGGCTTCTTTGACTTTTGCAAGGACGCTTGTGGTGGCCTCAGAATCGAATAGCCGGTACAGGTCCTCCAGGGAGTCGGCTTTTTCGTATTCATCGGAATCTACCCGCTGGTGTTCAACGTGCTGTATATTACAGGTTACTTTCGATAGTGGTCCGAGTTCGTGCTTGAGCTTTAAAGCCTTGAGCGAGGATTCTGCATCAAACTGGTCCGCGAAATCTTTATCGCATTCGATATCAAGCCAGAGATTCACGTTGTGTTTTATTTGCGCATCGATTGTGGAAAACTTGTTGATATCTTTTACGGTTACCTTCTGCCTTCCGAGTTCTCCGTAAAAATGTCTCTTCGGGAATGTGGCTCCCGCTTCGAATTCTACTATGGTGAATCCCGGTCGGAATCCCAAGTCTCCCCAGGTGATATGTGCGGATCCGCCATATCCTCCGCTGATGGTTTTGAATTCCTGCGGAAGGTGAATATGTCCGAACTGATACCAGTCGGCTTCTATCCGAGAAAGGAGCTGCTCTGAATACATGAAATCTGTTGTTCTCGGCTTCTGGTCGTCGCGGAATTTTACTCCCTGTACATGGCCGTGTCCCATAAAGAGGACCGGACCGTCGTGATCTGTCGCTATCGGCACATAATACTGCTCTATGACCTGATTTATGAGGTCATATTGTTTGGCGATAAGCTCCTGCTTATTCATCTCCGGGAAACTGGCAGCGAGCATAGATGTTGTGATCTCCGGAATTCCGAGAATGAGAAGCTCTCCAATCTGAGCGCTCTTCCCAATCGTTACCTCGGTCCATCCGATATCCCTGAAAGATTCGTATGTACCGGGAGCGTCATGGCTCGGTGTACCGTGGACGAAGAATACCGGAGCAGTCTCCTGCATATCCCTCGCCATCTGCATTACGTCAGGCCAGCAGCTTCTGTCGCTAGCTGTGAACATCTTGTGGAAAAAATCGCCGGCCAGTGTTATGGCATCGACTTTTTCGGCTCTGGCTACTTCGCAAATCATCGCGATATGAGCCTTTGACTCTTCAATCCAGGCCGGACATACGTGTATATCCTGAGCCATTAAGATTTTCTTCATATATACCTCTTTGTGTAAAATTAAGGCGTATCACCTCGTAATATGAATACTACTAGATAATACGCCTTGAATCAACGCTTATTTATCGTTTTCGAGCTTATCGGCTGTTAAGCGGATAAGATTTGCAGCCCATTCGCTAATCGGGTTGACTCCCTGCTCCCAGAAACAATATGTGCTCTTTGAAACGCCGATATGCTTTGCGAAAGCTGCCTGAGAAATATCGAGTCTTTTTGTCCTGATATTCCTCAGATCTGATGCTTTCATGTGAACTTTTTCTTTTTCGCTCATGCTGTTCCTCCGATAACCATTTTTATGTCACCGATCGCCCAGGTAAGAAAGTCGTCAGAATCTCCGTTGTCCCGGAGGAGCTTTTCGTAATGCTCCTTCATTCCCGGTTTACTCAATACGTTCTCGTCTTTGAGCAGCTCATTGAATTCATCGAGAAGAGGATTTCCGGTCGATTCTGTCGGCGGATTCTCCTGCTTGGTTTCCGCGGGAGGATCCGGCTGTCTTTTCTGCTGAGGCGTGACATTTTCCTGAACCTTCGTGCTTCCTCCTGTGAGGAGTCCTGCAGCTTCGTTTATATCCTGAGCGATATGACCGCCCATTCGGATATTATCGACGTGTGCTCTGGCTTTTACCTTCTGGTATGCTTTCGATTCGCATACCTGGGAAACGACCATTCTCTGTTTGGCCAGATCATCAGCTTTGAAAGCCGTCGGCATCCCGGTGAGCTCCCTGATAACCATAAGCTCCGCTCCGGTACTGGCTCGCTGGTCTGCAAATTTCTTGAGATCAAGAATATGCTTCCGGCGTTCTCGGCGTGTTCTATCTCTATCTTCCCCGAAGTAATAACGGCATTTTGTATTTCCGTCATTCCAGGTCTGTCCCCATTTTTCTTCGTCGGCAAGGAAGTCGAGCTCTGCCCGGTCCTGCCAATTGAAAACATACGAACAGGGGGAGGAAAGTTGCCAAGTTCCGTCCGGCCTCCGGCGCTTCCCCTGTTTGATGCAGCGGATACCAGCGACCTTACGGATACGGTTCCCGGATTCATCTATAACCTCATCGCCGAAAACTTCCTCCATGACCATGTTTGGCATGAATTCGATTCCCATTCCGGCTCCGATCTGATTGGATAGCTCTTTTTTCGGGTAAAATACTGGTTTATTCTGCGTACCCATGTTATGGAACATATCCGCATTAATTTCTATAACGGTATTGAGAGTAGCGTAAATCTCATTATTCACCTGCTCTTCTTCATTTGTGAAGATTAAGGCTTTACCGTTATACTCCTGAAGAAAATTACTTTTCATCATTATCCTCCTGTTCTCTGATCTCTATATGCCTCTCACAGTGATGCTTTCTACAAAGCCATACAACATCAAGCGGTTTTGAATAATCATCATGATGACCTTCGGATTTGATGTCTCCACAAATCTCGCAAGGTTCCCTTTTAATACAACCATCTCTAATCGCATGAGCAAGAAGCATCCTGGCCTTAGATTTTTCTGGATAAGCAGTATATCTTTTTCTTTTCAGTTCAGGATGAGATTTGTTGTAAGCTCTATTTTTCGATAATAGCTTTTCTCTGTTTTTTGAGGCATATTTCCGTTTTTGTTCTCGGACTTTCTCTCTATTGTTTCGCTGATATTCTTTGGAAGCCTCTCTGTATTTTTCCGGATTCTGACGATATTTCTCTCTGTCTCGTGCTCTTCTTTCTTCTGCCGTTTCGAGACTTTTTTCTTTTATACAAGATTTGCATGTCGATTTATGACCATCTCTACTTCTGCAGTGCTTAGCAAATTCAGAAAGCTTTTTATTCAACCCGCAACAGTTGCAGATTTTTTCATCAGATCCCGGTTCAGCAACCATATCAGTCCTCCAGCTTAATCACTTTCGGAAAAGTAACCTTCGTGCCATTTAGAGTTTCAACTTTTACGAAGTCCAGATTAAGATTTGGAGCAGCCGATTCAAAAGCCTTCTTATCCAGGACAAGGAACATGTCCTTTTCCTTCGCGAATGCAATGGCATCGCCGGAATTATAATCGAGCGTTATTGCTTTTGTTTCCTGAATCTTTACACCGCCAAGCTGTTTTTTCTCTCCGGTCGCTTTAAAGTGACTGGTTGCTGCCTCGCCTATTACCAGTTTCAGGTCGGCGATCTCTTCTTCGACCTTTTTCTTCTGGTTATTGAGCGGGGCGATCTTTTTGTCATAGTCGGCTTTGAAAGTGGCGATGTCTTTTTTTACCTCTTCCAGTTTTTCGATACGCGCTTTGAGCATCTCCAAGTCAGTTTTGTTTATCATCTCTATTTTTCCTCCAGTGCGAATTCCTCGGCAAAAAGAGGATTCTGCCGGACTCGCGTTTGGTATTCACTCGAAATATCTCCCAGGACATGAACGTACTCCTGCAGGCCGTCCCGCCATCCGTGGCAGTAATCGAGATCCCTTCCTTTTTCAGCGGTATAGAAAAGCCAGATCTGTTTTTCTCTGATAGCTCTTTCGAAGATACCGGCGACCTTTTCCCACTCGGGATCGCTTTCGAGGTTTCTCCTGGAAAGTTCGAGGTCTGCAATCGACTTATTGTCGAAACTGCGGAGCTCGAATTCTTTACCTTCTTCATCGATTTCCGCTTCAAGAACGAATGTTCTCGATGTGTAGTTATTATGAACTACAGAAAGAAAGAGTTTCGCTCCGGCGAGTGTACCCTGCAGGATAGCAATCTGTTTGCTGGCCTCTTCGGTTTCCAGCTTTTTCTTACACTCGACAATTGTCTTGCGTGATTTCATCACGACTAAATCCATTAATGCCATAAAATCTCCTTGAAGTGTTGTTATCTAATAATATATCACTAGGTAACAACATTCAAGTTAATTCTTATAGTTCGATGCGAATTCTGCGACTCGTTCCAATTCTGGAACCGTGAATTCTTTGAGGGGTTTTTTGATAAGCTTTCCGGTCTCGTCTCGGCCATTATTGACAATCTGTTTGATTCTCAGCCAGAAGATGCGCTCTTTAACCTTTCGGTTCCCGGCGCTTTCTGCTCCAACGATTTTATTGATAACGGAATTGACCTCTTTACGGAGGCGCTTTTCTTTTTCGGACTGAGATTCTTTTCTCTTCTCTGGCGGGACATATGATTCATAAACTGGGACACCATCTATGTGAGCGGATGATTCGAGAGCCTGGATTCTGGGAGCTCCGTGGCCGGAACCTCCTTCTTCAGAAGTTCCTCCCTTCTCTGGAGCTTCTCCATTGGCTGATTGGATAATCATATTGGTTATGCATTTCAGAGCTTTTAGCATTTTGGGATCCTGCGGAGCAAATATAAATCCTTCCTTCTTCCCTGCGTGGTTTCTTACTGCTCTGGCCGTACACTGCTCCAGCCAGGGGATTGACCGAATAAGGGTAAGGATAGCCATATGGGAAATAGCTGGAACGCTTAAGCCTTCATAGGCAATCCCAACTGTTATCAGGCAATTGACCGATCCATAGGCGTTATACGGCAGCTTGAACCTTCGGACCATCTCCTTGCAATCTTTCGAATCCTCAGAGGTGGCGATTGCCGGGACCAGGCCTCTTATCTTTTTCAGATATTCAGTATATTCCTTGGCCGTTTTGATATCCGGAGCGACAATCAGAACCTTGGACCAGTTCTGTTTTTTCCGGTATATATCCCAATCCCGGATGCACATATCAATCAGCTGATAGGCGTACTCTGTCTTGAATGCGCAGCGGAGCTCGTCTCCGGATTCTGAAAACTGTGAGAAGGATCGCTCAATTCCCTCTTTGTCGATATACTTTCCGGATCCGTTCAGCAAGGTAGTCTGAAACGGAAGAATAGAGCCGTCCTCGAGAGCCTGGTTCCGGGAATAGATAATCCATTTTCTGGATTCTGTATTTGAAAAGTCGATATCGTTCCCGACATATGGGACAAATGGAATTTTCGTATTATCCCCACGGCTGATTGTTCCTGTCATAAATACTGAAAGAAAAGAGGCGTTTTTCATCTTTCGTATGGCCGATATCCATTCACCATGGTTTGATAAGTGATGAAATTCATCGAGGCAAAGCATCACGTCGTATTCATCGCAGACTTTAATCCATTTTTCCGGATTGGCTCCGATCGCCTGGTATGTTGTAAGACAGGCATCACATCCTCGGAAAGGATCGCCAGAGTTGTCGGCAACCCTGGCGACCTTATCCACAGGATAAAATTCGTTTTGATAATCAGCCTCTCCCTGGTATTTAAGAGCATCCCGTGGAACAACCCAGATTTGTTTTCGACCATTGGTGAGTAGGTCAGATAAAATTGGAGGGCATAGTGATTTGCCTCCTCCTGGGGCAGCGAATATTATAATTTCTTTAATTAGGTTTCCAGACTGAATTTCATTTACAAATTCTCGAAGTTGTACTTGGTGTGGTCTTAACGGCATTCTATTTCCTTAGTCTTTCTCTTTTCCGCTTCAGAACAATTTCTTTCCAGCATTGGAGAATCCCGATCATGGCGAAAGCTGCCACGTCACAGAATTCATACATCGCTTTTTCTGGGTCCATATATCCTGTCCCTGCAGGAGGATGGATTTCATCGTGAAGTTCGACAACCTCCTCCCGTAGTCGGAAGTGGACGAGCTCCACGGACATAAACTCCCAGGATGACTTCATTCGGTTCCTCTTTGACATCATTTTCTTGATGATGAAGAAAAGAGAAACCGCATAGAGTTTTAGGTAGTTTCTACGCACGTTTAAACCTCTTCTTGAGGGTTCCTGTTCCGTCGTCGACGAGAGTCCGAGCCTGCCTGGTGAAGAGTATTTTCCCTCCACATTTCGGGCATTTTGCAACACGGCCACGAGGATCCCACTCTTTCTTGAGTGAATCCATATCGATTTTTTTCTTACAGATCGGGCATTCTTGTTTGCTGCTCATTTCTTTTCACCTCTCTTCTTGCTGTATTTTTTATTCATATTGAACGGGTTTCTTTTCCGCATTATAGCCTTGCACACTTTTCGGCGTCTCCAGTACGGAAGCTCGATGATTCCGTCGATGTACCGTTCGATGATCTTCTCGTGGCTTGTGAGAGCTGCAGCTTCTGCCGTAGCAGCTGCTTCATTTTTGATCTGATTTCTTCTTCTTTTGAATTTCCCCTGTCCCATTGTTAAACTCCTAATTCCTTTGATATTTCTTCGAAAATTTCTGAAGCTCTATTTGTATTGGTATATTGAATGCAAATAGATTTTCCATCTTCGTATGTAATATCAAGATTGCTCCCAGAAAATGAACCATTTCCATATTTATGAATTCCCCTTATTCCTTTTAGAGAAATCAATCTGTCTTCAGTTTTGTAGAATTCTTTTGTATTTCCGTTTTTAAAGTCATGTTCTCCGGTCCCCCCGATGGGTGGAGTATATTGAATTGATTCGAGAACATTGATTTCCTCTCCACATGTGCATCTATAGATAAGAGGAATACCTTTAGATGAGTATTCGGAAAGTTCGTTTATTGTATATTCTCCGAGATCATCTTTTTTACAACAATGAGGGCATTTTATTTCCATCACTTCTCCTTAATTCTATCTATAATTACCAGAACAACGCATACTCCGATTATCCCGGAATAAATCCACCATGATCTTTTCAAAATCTCTACATTGCAGGCATTTGTGAGCTTCAGAAGCTCGCCGATACTTAATCCGGACAAATCATATATCATGAATACCTCACTCTCAGCATTCCGTATGCTTCCAGGATTTCGGCAACATCGGAGATGGACTTCGCCACAAAGTATGGTATATTTCTCTGGACGCACTCAGCTTCGAATTCCTTCTGCTTTTTCGACTGGTATTTACCGGGAGGTTTTATTTCCAGGTAAACCGTTTGCCCGGAACCGTCGCTGGTCATAAATTGCCGATCCGATAATCCTGGTGTCCCTGTGATAATGTGTCTCCATCGCTTTTCCCCATGGCCTCTAAATTGTCCGTTAAGAACACCGCAGCGCCAGTTCGGGACTCGGTTAAGGGTGAGGAAATCACCTATTTCTTTTGATAGTTGAGTTTCAGCCATGCTTAAAAATCCTCTTCAGGAAAAATGTCACCCGCACAAACCACGGATATACTTTCAGCTTTTTTCTTTGCCATTTGGTCATACCAGTATCATCTCCTTTATTTTTTCTTTATCCTCTCCTTCGAGGTTTTTATCAAAAAGTTCATCATAGACTTTCCGGCAATCCTGAACAGAATACGGTTTCACATTCGGATTCTTCTCGCTGAATTTCTTGAAATACTCAGCTGCTTCTTCCGGCTGCATGAATTTCTCGTCCGGGTATTTATACGTGATCATCTTCAGAATTTCTCGCTTATCTATTCCAGATAATTCCGGATCTTCTGCTGGTGGAGTATAAGACGGATATTCGTGATGATCTTCCTCGGTTGCTTTCGGATTCTCTTCCTGGACCGTGTCCGGATCGACCTGATCCATTTCTTTTTCTTTACGACTCGACCTTAATATTGAGATGCAGACAGGAGCCATCGCAGCCAATATAAATGATGAAAACAACTGGAATAAAACCCGGATAAGATTCTCATTTAACCCATCATTTAAGATCATAGGAAGATCAGTGCTAAACCAATAATATATTGATTTTACGTTATATATTTCTTCTATCTCTTCTCTGTGATCGTTGAGAGCTTCGCTTAAAAGATTTTCATATTTGAGTTTTTCCGATTCTGCTTTCATAAGGGAATCTTCTGTTTTTGTGAAAAGAAAACTGTCTCCTCGCTGGTTGAATATTTCGTCTATACGATTATCCTGGATGCGGATCTGTTCTCTGTAATATTCGATATCAGAACTCATATCTATCTTACTTGAAACTTCAATCTTATTATCTGATTCGAGCTGGCTGGTTGATGTAAATTGGCTGCTCAATGTTGCGAAAATAGAAAAAATAATTAATCCGTATTTTAAAAGAATGGATATGAAATTCTTGTTTCCAGAAAACGCCCATAGAGAAAACTCAGAAGTAATAAAGAATACAGACATTTGAAGCGACAATCTTTCCTGATAACCGCTTGAAATGAAATATAATTCATAATATCCAGCATTAAGATAGAAAGCGAAAGCAGAGACGGACAAGAGAATTGATATTTTTAATGTGGTTATTATTCTATGTTTTTCCATTTTTTACCCTGCAGGATGTGTCCAATTAAACCGTAAGTTACTCCATATTCTTTAGCTAAGCCTCTGTGTGTAAATTTTTCGGTTTTATATTTATTTTTGATTTCACGAATCTGATCTTCATTCAGCTTAGAAGACCTTCTATGCTGATTGTTACCTTCTGAAGATTCCCATTTACAATTATCAGGCTCATAGTTTCCGGCATTTTCTATTCGATCAATTTGTGCTTCAGGAAAAGGCTTTGGACCCATATCCTTGTAAAAAGCTGTAAATGAATTTTTCCATCTATCGCAAACAGTGATTCCGCGACCGCCATAATCTTTATAGCTTTTCTGTTTTTTATTGTAACATCGGGTTTTCATTGCATACCAAGAAACATACTCAGGTGTCCCAAACATCCCGTGTTTTTCTTGGTGATTTATAGTGGCAATTTCTCCAGATATTTTCTTTTTATCGTAATGGAATTTGCAAAAACCTCTCGCTCGATGTTTTCTTTCACATCCATCAACAGAACATGTTCTCATTTATTTTCCGTCTTTTTTGAGTTTTTCGCTGATTGCTAACCTGATGTAATCAACCATGTTCATATCAAATATTTCGGCAGCTTTTCTGATCCGTTCTTTGAATGCTGGCGACATTCTCAGCGGGAATATCTCACTTTTTTTAGACATATTGCCTCCATAAAAGCCAGTATAATATTGGTTTAACAAATGTGCAACAATAGAATACATAAAATATTGACTTCCGGTGTATTTCGATATAAAGTATATTACGAGGTAACACAGGAGGCCGTATGGAAAATAGAATTATAATTGATGGG
>JBNKQE010000010.1:0-34101 GCA_050295715.1 Leptospirales bacterium | reverse complement strand
TGACTGAAGGAGCTGGAATCCTTAATGATTGAGACTTTGCGTACATCAGATGACGTTCTAATTTTGAAGATACTTGTTGATCTGAAAATGGAAAACGCAGACCGTTTTTATGATGCCCTTGTAAAGCACAACTGCGCAAATCAAGGGCAAGTCATTCTGGATTTTTCCTCTCTCCGTTACCTTGATAGCTGTTCCATTGGTATATTTCTTAAATATGATAAATATATTCGCTCTCGAGGGGGGCGGATATATTTATACGGACTGAGTAAATCTCTGCAAACTGTTTTCAGTCTGGCGGGGCTTCTTAACATTTTCCCCTGTATAGATAAAGCCGAGGCTAATGAAAATTATCCCGAGCTCATTATTGACAGCAATAATTAGAAGCGATTTCCGTTATGAACTTTTCTCCACATGATCCGGCAATCCAGACTGAATGACGAGAAATACTCCTTGCAAATTTCTACGGTATTCACTTTCATCGAATACAGGCGTATTTATCCCTTTTAGATAATTAATGGGGTAATCTATGGGTACGCGTTTAACAATTTTCTGGAAATATATTATGAAATTCAGGTTATTATCCATTCTCTTTTTACTACCGGCAATCATATCATTGTATAGTTGTTCTCGTACTTTTTCATCAATGGATGCAGTGGTTGAGTATTCAAATGTTATTGTTTATCGACTTTCTAAAGATGAATATCCGGATGATGAAATTAAAGAACAACTCACCGATGTTAAAGAATTTGGTGAGATAACAGAGGACAACCTTTATGGTATTCTCTCGATGTTCATTTATCGAAAGGATGCCTTCTGGGGTATGTCGGAGGGACCGGTCTTCTTCCCTGAGGAACTGCAAAACATAGTACCTGTAATTCACCGATCCCTTCGTAAATTCACCGGTGATAGCCGTATGGTTTTAGTTTCTCGTTTTGATCCTGATCACAGTGTACTGAGTCGCATGGAACGTGTTTCAATGATTTTCTGGATGGATGAAGATGGATTGAATATTCTATTTGGCGAAATCAGAGAGCCGATCCCGAACAATGATCCTCTGGCTGATTATGAATGGAAAAATATTCTTCCTGTAAGTATGTATCAAGCTTATCCGGACCTTTCGCTTGTTGAGAATGAAAAATTTACTCTCAAAACAATAAATGACTCTGTACATAGAACCTGGGCTGTAATACCACTGGATGAAGTTGCCTCATTCAAACCTCGATCAAACGATGTTATCGTATCGGAAAAAGAAGATCCTGGACTTGTTGAAAAGCTGTCTCAACTCAAGAAAGCCCTTGATAATGAGCTAATAACGCAGGATGAATACGATAAAAAACGAAATGAAATCCTGGAAACCTATTGAAAAATATTTGTAACAAATTCAGGGAAGTGTATCCATAAACCTGTTTTGTTGCGGTAAAAGGATCTCAAACGGTCTAACTTCAGCGTAGATATCATCGACTGCAATTCTGACTTCCCCGGATTTACTGGAAACGTATAAACCGGAAAATACAAGTCCACGTTTGCCACCCGGTTTTCGTGGGATTTGTATTCCTGCTTCGGGTGAGATTGATACAATACGCCATCCTATGGAATCGCATTTTAGTACAGGGATTCTATTATTCTCTCCAGCTGGCGATATTAGATCGGCAAAGAGTGACTCTCCTCCATTATTGCAATGGATATAAAAAAATAACTTTCTGACAAAACCATTGAAGGTAATCGGTGTTCTTGGTTTGATTCTTGCACCGCTTTGTGCAATGTTGCTGATCTCAATTTGTAAATATTGTTTTCCGGTGGTTTGTGTCTCAAGCAGTTGAGCTATGGAGGCAAGTGCAATAATATTACTTCTATAATTGTATTTGTACTGAATATCCCAGGGAATGCCGGATTCAAAATTTTCGACAACCGAAAGCCAGCTATTTCGAATCGATTCTTTTTTTATTAATTCAGGAATATTATTTACTGTTTCTTCAGCCGAAATATGAAAACAAGAAATTCCCTGAAGAATCAATAAAAATAATAATCCTGAAAATAACGCTGGCAGCTTTCGTTTACTCTCTATCAAATACTATCTTCTATTTTATAAATTTCCAGACTGAGGATATATCCAGATCCGAACAAATGGGTAACGTTTCGGAAGGATTCTTCTCATGTTATGCATATGGTTATTATGACGCAAGAAAAGTTTTATTTTGTATCTGTTGGATAAACTTCGGGATATTTGCATATTTTTTACTATGAAGTAACATGAATATACTGGACTTCTATGTCCCGCAACGTTGTGGACTATGTGATATTGAACTTTCCGGAAAAAATCCGGGAATCTGCCCACGCTGTTTTCATAAGCTGTTAAAAACTCGATTCAATGATAAGGATAGGTGTTCTGTTTGTTTTCATCGCAGATTATCAAACGGGTGTGAATACTGTAAAGATCGCAACGTATTTTATGATTCCCATATATCCTTCTTCCCTTTAACAGATGAGTTACATCCGCTATTACTGCGATGGAAGTTTGAGAATCAGAGAGATATTTCCCGGGTTTTTGGACGTTTTTTGGTATCCTGGTACAAAAAACAGATACACAGTTTCGATTATGTTGGTTATATCGATTCAGGAAAAAACCTTTATAAGACAAGAAATTATCAGCCCTGCAAGGATTTGTGCGCAATACTGAGAAGTGCATCCAGTTCCGGTGCTGTTGCGCGAAAGAAAATTTATGCAAAAAAACAGAGTATGAATGATTACAGCGGTCGTTTTCTCGCTATCCATGATTCTTTCGATATTGCCGGAAGCTGGGAAAAAAAAGACAGGATCTTATTGATCGAAGATGTATTTACTACAGGTGCAACAGCCAATGAGGTTGCCCGTTTGTTGAAGCTGCATGGTGCCCGATCCGTGACGCTGATGACCATATTTTTTCGCGAAATACCATATTAATGGATTGCGGCCTCTTCGAAAATGAGATTAAAAATATGCGAAAATTATTCTTCAATATACTTGAATTTTCTGTGAAAAAAATATTGCCGGACAGTGGAAATGATGAGTTTCTGTGCCAACTTGATGGATGCAAACGTAAACTGACAGGGTAATCATTGCTACGACTGATTTTGATCCTGAAGTTACGATTTTTGTACACACTGTATATTGAGAAGTTACTTTCAATAAATTCTGGAGAATGACCATGGATTGGATAAGCAGACTCAGGCAGGACGGTCTTATAATTGCATCCGGTAACCCTAAGAAGCTTGAAGAATTTCGGCGAATTTTGTCACCACTGTCCATAGTCGTTCGTTCCGCTCGTGAAGCCGGATTGAGAGGCGACGATCCCGAGGAGTCGGAGGATACATTTGAAGGGAATGCAGCGCTCAAGGCTGTGCATGCGGCAAGGGTTCTCGGTGTTCCCGCAATTGCGGATGACTCCGGGCTTGTTGTAGATGCTCTCAATGGAGATCCCGGCGTTTACAGTGCGCGTTATGGAGGCGAAGGTTTAAATGACACACAGCGGTATGAACTGCTGCTCAGAAACCTGGAAAACACTCCCGATGATCAAAGGACTGCCAGGTTTGTTGCCGTACTCGCAATCGCTCTACCGGAAGGTACAACATATACATTCCGAGGAGAAGCAGAAGGTTTCATAGCCCGACACCCTGATGGAGAGGGCGGATTCGGATACGATCCGGTTTTTATACACGGTGAGCTGAATCAAAGTTTTGCGAGCATGTCTCCGGAGTCAAAAGACAGGATCTCACACAGGGGGAGAGCACTTCGAAAACTGCTGGAGTTTTTAGAATCCGGTCACTGATGGACCTCATATCAATTTTGAGATGTTAGAAGTCATAGTCTGTCCTTACTCGAAATGATCTTCATAGCCGGTAAGTTTGACAGCTTTTCTGCTCCTTTGAGGAAGTGGTTCAATATCAACTGCAGGCAATCGAATCATCAATTGAGATACAGGGATTACTCGATGGTTCGATACATGAGTGGCCATAGAACTCATATGCAGAGCCGGATCCCTCATTTTGATATTTATTCCCATCATTTCTTCCAGATAATCATCTATCGAAGTATCATTGTAATTGTTATCGTCTGTCATGTAATACAGGTGATTTACAGGATACTTCTGTTCTATTTCAAAAAGATGAATATCTCCCTCTCTATCAGGATAGAAAATTTGTGTGGTTGCTGATAATCTTCCGGGAAGTCTATCACCGGTTGCAAACGGTCTTTGCGGTACAAACTTTTCTTTAAAATATATATTTTTCATACTGCTGCCGAAGAATGTCTCAATCCCATCGGAAGCGGTCTTGATGGACACAACAGGGGACAATGTCCTGGAGAGAATACCCGGGGAGCATGAATTTCTATAGAGGGGGAGCCATCCTTCAATATATTCATTTTCAGTCATAAGCCCGACAAACACTGCTATCTCCATCCCTGTCGTTGATGTCGGTGCCTTTTGATCGAAATCTTCCGATCCGGATCTTTTAATGCTGTGAGATCGAAAAATCAAAATTGAGACATCTGCATCCTGGCTCCGGGGAATAAAAAAGGGAGGTGCGATTGCTTTTCTGATCAATTCAGAATCAATATGCAGCGATATTTGCAGCAGCCTTTTATAGAGTCTGGTAAGACCGGGGAAAGGGAATTCATGTTCATACAGATATTCAGATCCAGCCCCATCTCTTTCCATAAATCGTAGAAGCTTTCTCGCAGCGCCCGAAGGGATAAAAAGTCCGTTACCATATCCTGGAGTTCTTAATTTTGCCGTACCCAATCCGTATGGTCCGCCGGCAGATAATTGAGCCAGTGTCTGGATATATGTTTTTTTTGTGTGGCTGCGCACATATCGTGCGAGATCATCTTGTTTCAGGATTCCAATCAATTGACGTAATAATCTGTTTGTTGTATCAATTCTTCCTTCACCTTCAAATACTGTTTCGCCTGTGAGCCCGCTTTTCAGTATTGTTTTTACTTTAAGACGCCATGGTAAGAAGGGAAATATTATGAATGAGGCGGGAGAACCATGCCAGAATTTCTCCAGTTGAGAATAGTCCGAGGCCGTTCCCAGTCTGAAAGTGAATACAGGTCCGGAAATATATTTGTATTTTCGGGATATATTCAATATTCGTCTTAATCTTCCACGTACATATTCGCTAAATTTGGATGTTTTTCGATGAAAAAGCCTTCCGGTTTCACCAATATGTTGAAAAAAAGTGTTATGAATGTTCATTGACATAAGCGGACCATTCTCTCTGTATAATAAAGATTATCGGAATCATTTTAAAAGGACGATACTTAAACCATCATGTCAGAAAACGGAAGCCTATCACAGGATGAAATTGATGCCCTATTGAGTATGGGCGATGACTCTGACACCTCCACAGGTGCCGATTCAACCGGTGGCGGCGGTGGGGGAGGTATGGACGAGTTGAACCTGGACTCTCTGCTCGGTGGAGGAGATGACTCTTCATCTGTTGGACTGGATCAGGAATCATTGAACGCGCTGGCCGGAGCTGTGGGTGGTGGCTCATCTGCTTCCAGTGGAGGTGGAATTGCATCACCCTCCAGTGGATCCGGAGACAATAAAGACAATGTTGACTTGCTGATGGATGTAAGTCTCCGCTTTACAGTTGAGCTGGGACGTACTACAATGTATATCAAGGATGTTCTGCTGCTTGGAGAGGGCTCTATAGTGGAACTTGATAAGAATGTAGGCGATGAAGTCGATATTCTTGTAAACGACCGGCTATTTGGCCGCGGGAAACTGATTGTAATGGATGAATATTTTGGTGTTCAGGTGACTCATATTCTGGATCCCCTGGAACGGTATCGCAATCTCTAATCTACACTACTCATACTTTACCGGTTACTGTAAATATTTTCCCCGGAAGTATTTATTCTTCACGAACGATTTAACCACAACCTTTCCGAATTTTTTATTCATAATTTCAAGATCATTCTGTCATTATACAATGAGAGGTTATATGTAATTATTCCTCCCTGACTCTAATATTTTTCGTGTCAGACTGATATTTCTACAATTAGAATCCGATTATCGAGTATAAGTTTTTTGACTTTAGATCTCTATAAAAAAAAATCATGAAGAACGAAAAAAAAGTAAAAGAGATTTTGAAAAGTGCCGAAATTTTATATCCCTTCAAAAAAAAAAGCATAAACACCTAATTTCGCAACCCCGTTTCCCCGAAAGTTAAACTGAAGAGAGTTCTTCCCGGACGAACAAGGATGTTTTCCGGAAGCCATTTCACGGAGGAAATGATCGATGATTATCAATCACAATATGTCAGCAATAAATTCTCACCGGGTCTTGAAGTTCAAGCACTGGGATGTTGACAAAAATATGGAACAACTTTCATCAGGTATGCGAATCAATCGCGCTGGTGATGACGCTTCTGGACTTGCCGTTTCTGAGAAGATGAGAACGCAGATTATGGGTCTTCGTCAGGCAGAAAGAAACACCGAAGATGGCATGTCCATGATTCAGACTACAGAAGGTTACCTCCAGGAAGTTAGTGATATTCTACAACGAGTTAGAGTACTTGCTATTCAGTCTTCTAACGGTATTTATTCACTGAATGATCGTCAGATGATTCAGGTTGAAGTATCTCAGCTTATAGATGAAGTGGATCGAATCGCTTCACAGGCTGAATTCAATAAAATGAGTCTGTTACAGGGTGACTTCGCTAGAGGATCTCGAGTATCTTCTATGTGGTTTCACATTGGACCCAATCAGCATCAGCGTGAACGAGTATACATTGCCACAATGACATCTCAGTCTCTGAATCTGAAAAGGGAAGACGGAACGCTATTGTCTCTTTCAACAGCGGAGTTGGCGAATGACGCTGTAGGTTTTCTGGATGACGCACTGCATCGAATAAGCAAGCAGCGTGCCGACCTGGGAGCTTACTACAATAGAATGGAGCATGCAGCCAAGGGATTGATGGTAGGCTACGAAAATATACAGGCCTCCGAATCTCGTATTCGTGACGCGGATATGGCTGAGACATCTGTGGAGTTCACAAAGAATCAGATTCTGGTTCAGTCAGGAACTGCAATGCTCGCTCAGGCGAACACAAGACCACAGAGTGTGCTTCAACTTCTCAGATAAAAATATCGAATATAAAACATTCGAATCCACTAAAGCCGCCCTCCGGGCGGTTTTTTTGGTTTAAACAATTGATACAATAAAAAACATTCAATGTGCCAGGACAGATGGGATATTTAATTTTAATTTCGCAGTATTATTATCACTAACAAAAACAATTCATGTGACTTCCGGAGGATGCACTTGATTCATTAATATTTTATAATGAACTTATTAACTTTCAAAGTCAAAATAATGATCATCGCAGAACAATTTTTCCTCGAGAATACTGCGAAGATGGTCTGCATTGCGAATTGGTCTTTCAATAATTATCCGGGAGGCTCTCTTCTTCCCCACTCCGGGAAGCGTGCGAATTGCAGGTTCACTCAGTGTATTTATGGTTATTGGTATGCTCATTGCCGTAAGACTTCTTTCCTCAGAACCGGTAATTATTACTGATACAGTTCTACGATTGTGAAGCGCATAAAGTGCTCTTTTGTCACTTGACGGAACTTTTATTGTTACCGGATACGAGCCAAAGGGCCGCCCAAGAATATTGCCTGTATTCTCCTGTTCGGGCAGGACTTCATGGATTACCGTTCCCGCCGGAAAAATACGTCCGAGCATCGGCCGGTCTATATCTTCGCGAATTTTCTCGCGGTAATATATAAAGCGTTCTTCCAGCTTCTTTTGTGATCGGGATTTCTGTTTTTTATTTCGGACGTTATCGTGTTCATCATCATTGCTCGCAGGGTCCAGGAGAGTTCCTCTGTAGGGGACTACCCGTCTGATATTTGTGCGGCGCAGAAGTAGACCGTTGTCAAATATTCGGCGAAGGAATTCGTAATTGATCTTAAAGGTCTCCTCTGTTTCACCGGGCAGTCCCTGTACAAGATTCAATCCTGGAAGGATCGCCGGAATACCATCTTTTCGAATACCCCCTTCCTCATTGACAATTCGAACAGCTTCGTAAACTTGATCGGCATTTGCTTTCAAATGATTCAATTTTATAACTTCAGAATCAGCAGACTCCATTCCCATTGCAGCCGTATCTCCGGGAGTATTCAGGCTGGCTATTATGCGAAGAGCTTCTCTGGATGCAGCCGGGTGTGCAGCGATTCCTCCCGGATTTACATTGTCCAGATGAAGAACCTTGAGTTCCGGTGCCGCTCTCCTGATGCCTGAATAAAGTGACTCAATTGTTACCGGATTCGGGCGGGGAAATCCTCTAATGATGCCACTCTTCTCATGACCGTATGTAAGAATGTCAGCCTGTCTTCCCAGTCGAAAGTAGCGATTCCCCATGCGGTAGAGTTCTGCAGCCTCTTCATGAATACCATCCAGGGGGCGGAACTCAACGGTGCCATACAGAGATTCTGTACAAAAAGAACAATGAGGAGAGCGGGTGCATCCCCTGTAGGTCTCAAGCTCCATCATTAAATAGGGAAAACCAGGATGGAGTGTAGTTAAAAATGCACCTTTCTGTGCCCAGACATCAGTTCGAGAGTATATCTTTTTGTCTGAAAGAAAGGCGTCCTCATTCTTGAGATCTCTTGCCTTCTGAACGGGGGAGGGGGCACTGGCAATACTGTAAGCATAGTGTTCAATATCACCGGTTATCGGTGTACCGCCCATTTCCTGTATTTGTCGGAGAATTTCTATTGAAGCATGTCTGACTGGACCGCCAATAATCGTCTCACTTCCCCTGTTATACTTCTTTTGATACTCCAGAAATGTGAAGATTTCTTTTACAGTGCCTATTCTCCCTCCGAGGTATTTCCCCGGGACAGTTGAGCCAGCTACAATGAAGACGATATCATGGTCCTCATTCAATGCCATACCCTGATCTCTCCATGAATCGACTGTCAGATAGGATATTTTCTCTGCAGGGATTCCTCCGTCGACCAGAGCCCCTGCAATATAACGGACATAGGGAGAGACGTAAGGGGGAACTCCCAGGCAGGAAGGTTCGTCAACATAGAAATCCAGTATCAACATTTTTGAAAAAAATACCTGTTGTTTCACTTTACTCCCGGACTGTATATAGGAAACAGGACATTGGTGTTCCTACCATCACAGGGAGCATTGTTTTAGACAGAGAGAAATCCTTTGTTCTACAATAATACAAAAAAATATATGGCACAAGCCTATTCTGGCTTATTTTCCAGATCGAATTCTCAAATGAATGGCCTGATATGTGCCTACCGGAAAAACTGGCTGGAAGGATGAAATCGGTCTTTAGCTGGAAAATATCATTATTTCTGATCATAATTCTGCTTCCCGGTCTGGCAGATTATGTCGTGGCGCGTCCTCGTTCTCTCAGCGATGAATTAATACGTGCAACAGAAAATGGTGCAACTCCCGAGGAGCTCCAGAAGATTGTGCAGGACAATCAGGGAAGTGAAAAACCGCGCATTGTTATTGAAAATGCCAGCGAAGGTGAATTCATTCGTGGAGAGGATGATAACCGCGGTCTTCTCATATTACGCGGCCGAATCAGAGTCAGGCTTCCGGATGGTGTGTTTACTGCAGATACAGTCATTATGGATGTGGATCGCCAGGAGATATACGGCGAGGGCAATCTGGTCTACTCATCGGATGGTTCCGGTCCTCTTACTGAAATAAAAGCGGAGAGGCTTATATTTGATCAAAGACTTGGTTCCGGGATAGTCTACAATGCCGAGGGCTATCGAGATCCCGTAAGATTTATTGGCAAAGACATTCGTATATTGAGTGAAAGCCGATTTGAAGTGAGCCATGCCTTTTTTACGGCTTGCGCATCAGAAAGACCTCATTATAATTTTACAGCCTATCAGGTAAGGGTGTATGAGAATAGAAGAATAGTAGCTCTGGGTGTCCTGTATCACGTTGGCGGAGTTCCTCTATTGCCTCTTCCCTTTCTTTATGCCTCTGAATGGGGAACCGGAATTATTGCTCAGGCAGGGCACAGTGATGTTCAGGGATATTTCCTGCAGACTACGTATCAATTCAGCGATCCTACCGCAAACTTTTCAGCATGGCGTCCCATGGGTTATCGTTTCATGTTTGATCACTACGAAAATACTGGCGATGTTTATGGTATGGAAGTGTTCCGGTTTTCACCGGGCATGAACTATTTCGTAAATGTGTCCGGAGCAAAATATACACCATACAATCTTGTTGGCGATTACAGGGAGAAAGATCAGCTTGAGATTACAAATTACGTTCTTCAGGACGATGGAACGTATGGAAAAAATTCCCTGAACTGGCACAAAGCTTTCGCTATTATAAATTTAAAAGGTAACGATCCTGAGAAGAATAACACAAGAAATCTACAGATTCGTTTTGAAGATTATTCGCACAGGCTCTTTGAATTTGAGTTCGGTTCCAGGTATCAGCCAACTTCTACAATTCCCGCTCTCTACCATAATTCGGAATCCGGCCGTGGGATCATGCGCAATTCTACTGACTGGCATGCTGTCTGGAACGAGGTTCGTGATGATCTGAGTATTCGCGTGGAAGCATCAAGGTTGAATAACTGGTATGAAACCGGCAACTACGATACTTCCAGGTATGAACCCGTCAGGGATATTGTCCCTTCCATTGATATTGAAAAGCGATTGTATATCGGTCGTCTGGATTTACTTGACGCACCCTTTTACTGGGATAATACGATTCATACCGATTTAACGAAAACTTACTCAGCCGGAAATATTTATAGAACTGTCAATAATAATAGATTTGAATCATCATTTCGCACATATATGTCCTGGTATCCATTTATTTCATTTCGCCCGAAGCTGGGATATGGCGGCCAGAAAATTGTCCCTGAAAATACTGATGCAAGCTTTGAGAGAGATGCCGCTTACAACAGTTACGAATACTGGTTTACACAGGACGAACTCGTGCTTGGTCCCGATTTCCTTCATGTACGTGCTGTTTACAATCGAAAAGAATCCTTTCAGGAAGAGAAGAAATACAATCCTCTTGTCAATTATACTGGTTATAACTCAAGTGTAAAGATTCATGAGACAGATGTCTGGCTGGAATTTTTTCCTGTTACCGATGTTAGCTTCAGTTTGAGTTCCATATACGATCATAAGACTTATCTGGAAGAGGTTCCCGAACAGCAAAGATGGACCTATCCAATATTTCGTTCCGATATTTATCTGGATTTTTTGAATCCTTTTGGAATGAAGCGCGAAAATACAATGAGTCGAAAGAAAGTTCATTTCCTGGGGATTCGTTTCACAAATGATTATATCTATGATTCAATAAACTCCAGAGATCATTCCAATGTTTTTGGAGTAACTCTTGAAGCCGGCGGATTTGATCTGTGGCTACTCGAAAGGCTGCGCTTTATTGAATTGAGTTACTACTGGTATCATGTATATTTTGATCGAACTCTTGATCATATGCGTTATTCAATGAAAGCTGATGTGCAGCTCACAGAACACTGGTTCCTTGAAATGGAACTGGAATCCAGAGCAGTTGATACTTCCCGTTATAGAACAGGATCAACCGATCGGCTGGGAAATAATAATTATGTAGCGCTTGAGCATGATGTGCTTTATGGAACAGGTGCTGCCGGGGATGAGAAGCGTCAAAAAACAGTGTTCAATGTAGGTTATTTCGATGCTGCGCTTATTGTAGATTTGCATGACTGGGAAATGCGATTTGGGTATCAGCTGGAACAGCGCAGTTTGTATGCAGGATCCAACAGCCTGAATATAGTAAATTATTACGATAATCGAGTCTATTTCAGTATGTCATTTCTGCGTTTTGATCTCGGGAGTATTTCCGATAGACCCAGCCGGTTTGTCATAAACCGGCAACGAGTACGTAGCAGCGATATCGGTAGAATTTCATTATCAGGAGACTCTTACTGAGATTATGTTACGGGAACGAAATCAGAAAATAAAAATTAGCTTTGTAGCTCTCGATCTGATATTGTCATTGATAGCTTTTACGCTGGCGACGGCGCTGCACTTCTATGTATTCAATACAGGGAAAATGGTCACTCCTGATACCGGAGGATTATTTGCCCCCGGAAGATTTTTTGGTCACAGTCAGGATGCCGTCATTATAGGAACCTATTTTTACCTGGGATTATTTATTTCTCTCACGCAGGTTATCGTTTTTATCGGAATTGATTTATATCATCCCAGGCGTGGGCACAGTTTTCTTAAAGAATTTACGGTAATGCTTCGCGGAATTGTATTAAATCTGGTTGTTGTACTGGCTATTCTATTCTTTTACAGAGGAACCAGTTTTTCGCGAATGGTAATTCTTTATAATACTATCTTCGCAACCATTATAATTACACTGGGACATTATTATTATCGTAAGCTTTTGTACAGAATAAGTAAAAGCGGATATGGGCTCCGTCGTGTTCTTTTAATTGGAAGCGGTAAAAATGCATCTCGTCTTGTATCAATACTGGAGAGAAACTTCATTTATGGATACAAGGTAGTTGGAGTTCTGGGTAACAGGACAGGTTCCGAGTCACACATAAAGAAAATGATTGTGGGTTCCGCAGGCCAGCTGTCAAAATATGCACAAAAGTATTCTCCTGATCTCATAATTTATGCATCAGGACACGATGCAAAACAGATGCGCGAAGTAATTGCCTTTTGCGATCAGGAAGGGATTGATTGCCGTGTTGTCCCGGACTTTATGGATATAATTACGCACAGGGCAAGAATCGAAGATATGGAAGGTCTTCCAATTTTAACGATTCGAAACATTCCACTCCACAATGGATACAATCAGTTTCTGAAAAGGCTGTTTGATATGATTTTTTCTCTATCCGTAATTATCTTACTCTTACCTGTTTTTCTTTTACTGGCAGCTATAATAAAAATTACATCACCAGGCCCAATTTTTTTCTTGCAGGAACGAGTCGGGCTGGATCGAAAGCTGTTTAAGTTAATTAAATTTCGAACAATGAGAGTTCAGTCCCGTTCTGAGTCCGATACAATCTGGGGCAGCCGGAACGATGCAAGAGTCACTCCGATAGGTAATATTCTGCGAAAAACATCACTGGATGAAATTCCTCAATTTATAAATGTGCTGCTGGGAAATATGTCCGTTGTCGGGCCCCGTCCCGAACGTCCGCATTTTGTAGATCAGTTCAAATCGGAATATGATCAGTATATGAGAAGGCATAGCGTGAAATCTGGAATTACAGGCTGGGCTCAAATCAAGGGATATCGAGGCGACACGTCAATTCAGAAGAGAGTTGAGCTGGATATTTACTACATTGAAAACTGGTCTTTCTGGTTTGATATTGCGATAATATTAAGAACAATTCCATCAATGCTTAAAAATCCAGGCGAGTAAGTTCCAGACGAATCAGTTGATCCGTTGTAACTGATTTGTAAGCGGGAAGCGGATGCGGTGTTTCAATTGAATTCAGTAAATTTGCTATCGCATCATTTGTTGTTGATTCAGGCAGTTGAAACTCAGGTCTTGTTTTAAGATACTCATTGTAAGCGTAATCATCCGAATAATACAGACTCACTGCTGTCAGTATGGCATGAACGGTCAGCGATAGTCCGTAGTAAAAATCCATCTGTCCCATCTCCCTTTTTAACGAGTCTTTTTTGCGATAGGATTTTCGATATGGATCATAGAGTGAGATTCCCGGTCCATAGTATAATTCTGCAATAGCAGCAGCCCGGCTGAGCGATCGATAATTATAATATCGGTTCTTATAATTAACTGCAGATACAGCGCTCAAAATTCTGCCTCCCGCCATAAGTCCGGCCATATAAGGATGTCCGGCGCGATAAAAACCATATCCGGGCAAAAGTATATCAAGAGTTATAGAACCTATATATGACGGACTGGATCTGAAGCTTTCTGAGTCAAGCGATGCCGAATCTTCTCCATAAAGTGACTGGATGGATCCTGATACAGAAATGAAAGTAAACGATAAACACAGTAAAAATAGGGATATTTTCATGGCGTCAGCGTTCTCCATTTGGATGCATCCAGCGGATTAACTGTAATATACGGGGCCGGGTATGATTCCATGGTCCCATCAAAAGTAGTGACTGTTAAGTAGAAAGTATTCCAATCTTCCGTCATGGGAGAATATAGAGATGTATCGCCTGTCTCAATTTGTAAGTTTTCTTCTCTGTAATATTCAACCGGTGGACTGGTCTCGTAAATATAGACACGATAAAGCGGGGGAATCTGTAGCTGGTTGTCATGTCCGGGATCCCAGTGAATATTCAATACTCCATCTACAACATAATATTCGTAGTCAAGATTCTGTGGAGCTGTCGGTCGTTCTCCATCTCCAACCAGCAAAGGGTGGACCAGGTAATAGTAATACGGAACATCATTACGTCTTGTACATGACAGCAGTGAAAAAAAAACGAGGAGCAGCAATCCAGTGCGTTTCATCCGGACAGCGAACGGGTTTCCTTTTATAAAAAATATATTAAGGTATTCGCTCATTCTATTTATCCCCATCGGCGACAATTGTAAGACTTCTAAAATTACTTATGATTCTCTGATTCTCGGGACATAAACTCAGTGCTTTTGACATAGAAACGGAAGCTTCCTCCCGGAGGCCATTCATCAAGGAAGCCATTGCCAGATTGTTATATACCACACATGTCTCTTTTTTCTGATTGTTCCAGACTTTACGTGCCATTTTCCAGTTCCCGCTGAGCGCATATTCCGTTCCACTTCCTTTTGTGTACTCTTCGGATGGTGTTAGAATATAAAAGGCTTCCTTTAAAACAGGTCGTGATTGACCTTTCGAATTCTGCCCGGGTATGACCTGACCCGATGACGGTGGATAATGTTTTACAATAAAGGTTTTATAAGATGGATATAATAATGTACATTGAGACAAAAAAATGAATGCAATCCCTGCATATAATATGCTGTGTAGAATCGTTTCTGCAGTTGAAAAAACAGTTAAACTTAATAATCGAAAAAATCGAAATTCAGGATTGAGTATCTGTCTTTTTCGTTTATTTAGCATGAGCAGAAATACTGAATAATATATGAGTTCAATTCCGAATTATATTTTACTGCCAGAACTCTATCGGTGAAAATAAATTATACAGGTTACGTGGTATACGGAAATTTATTATTACAGCCTCTATTAGCAAACCTTAATTTCTGCAAACAGGGATATAATGTATGATTTTACAATCATTTTGATATAAATCCGATTATTTTTTTTGGGAACCATCCTCCTGAGATCGGATCTTATCAGTAATTGATCAATTCCCGTACAGGTCATGAAAAATTTGTTCGTCATAGGGAAGAATGAGAAATAATCTGTCTCTCAGGCAGGAATTCGTATGATAAATCTGATAATTCGACAATCCGCTGAAGTCACAAAACGGATCATCCTGGTGATTCTTGTTGGACTGATGGTATTTTCGGTTTCATGCAAGGAAGATCCGGATACTATCGGTGAGGATCTGGCAATGTATTATTTAATGTGCCCGTCAGGAATTGATGCTTGCTACACTGACTGCTCAGCTTCTGTCGGTAATGGGGATACAACAATAACCGTTGATGAGATGAGCGCTTTTAATGCCTGCACGGGATATTGCGACTTGAAATGTGATACTTCGTTTCTTTATCTTTTAATGAAGTGATTGGTTTCCCTTGCCAGTTTGTAAATGAACAGGACTTATTATTGCGGATACAGGTGGAGTTACCAATGCATCAATTTGTCCGGGCCTGTTTCAGTTCTGAAATAGCCGTATTTATGATAATAAGATTGTTCCAGGCCTTCTCAAGGTGCTGATCCGTTCCAGAATTATCATTTTGAATACTCCTTTTCAGTTCAGTTATTATTTTTACCAGCTTTGCTCTCAGATTTTCTGATTCCTCACTGTCCATTTTTTTTAGATCTCTTAATGCCCTGTATTCAAACATTTTGATCTCTACGTATCGTTTTTTATCAGATAGCTCGATCCGGTTGTTTTTTATAATGGGATCTTCTTTGAGTGTTTCCGTCTGATTGACAACGGCTTCCTGAATAAAAGCAATATTCGCTTCACTCTCTGCATCTGAACTTGCGTTAAAAGATATCCAGGAAATGGTTGCTCCAAGTATGAGGGTTGCACTCAAAGAAAACAAAAGGCTTTCCGGAAATTTTTTATTTGGAATTGATGGGACGGATTTCAATTTATAAAATAAAAATACATTAAGCGGAAATTGGAAAATTGAATGTATATCCCAGTCAGCAGGATACGACAGTAATGGATTTATGATAAATGTCGCAAATAAAATCCCTCCTGCTGCAATACCTGAAAAGCGAGCTGCAAGTGCCGTATTCTCATTCTGTCTGGTGGAAGACTGTTCAGAAGAAGGATGCTTCTCATTGGATGAGGGTCTTTTCATTATAAAAAATATTGCAAAAAGGATTATTGCCGGATTCGCAAAAAGAGAGAGGTTCAGCATATCCAGTATGTGCCGGCTGGAAATCATGCGGCTAACCGGATAAATGGGAGGAGCCGTAGAGAATGAGTTCTGAAAGGCTACAGGATTTTCAGTGATAAAGAAAAAGTAAATCCAGACTATTGCAAGTACCGGCAGCGCTCCGGATACAGATATCAAAGATCTTCGAATAAATAGTTTCAAATTCCTATTTGATAAAACAAAAACAAAATAGATCAACGATGGAAGCAGAAATGCAGCTATCAGGTGAGTTGTTACAGCAAGTGCTGACAGAGCACCGGTTATCATGAAAAATGAATTTTTTACTGGTTGTCCCGACTCCAGTCTCTTCACAATGGACAGGGTAATTATAGCAATCAGCATGGCTACCGGTGCGTAGTTTTCAGGGTAACCGGCATAAATTTGTATTGCTGGCGTTCCCAGAAAAAATAATACGCCCCAGAACTTCTCATCCAGGGATCTTTTTCGTAAAAAGTGTATGACCACTACAGTGTAAAAAGCGCCCATAAGAGAGGATACAACCGCATAACTCTTGATAGAATCAAGAGCAAGCGTTTGTTTTAGAATAAGGTAAGCTTTCGAATATATAAAAAGGGCAACAAGTTCATCAAAGCTATCTAAATATCCGAATATTTCCGTAAATAAAGGCATTTTTTCGATAAGTAAAAGACTGTCGCCGAGACCCGAAGGAGGGGGGACAAATCGTCGGTAACTTATAAACATAAGCAATGAAAAGGCTGCAGGAATAATGAGAATATAGGTGCTGTATAAAAGAGAATCTGAAAGAGGTTTTGATAATTTTGTTTTCCGGGAATCAACTTCCTTTAGAAACAAAATGATTGATAGAACAAAAAACAGTATGTAGAGAGCGTTATATGATGAAGTATATTCATAAAACCAGAGTCCTGCTGGATTCAGATATGATAGTGATATAAATAAAAGTGAGCTTATAACAAGTACATAGGTCAATCTATTCATGATTTATTACCATTGATTAAATCAGAATTAATGGAGAGGAACTGGATTCTTTTTTCATTCCAATCCTTTTCGTAATCTGTCATAATATTTCTGGCAGGCCACTCATTTAACAGCTTTCGCATCTCCTGGTTTTGTTTTATCAATTTGATTACGTCAGATCGAGATATTTTAAGTGGTTCGTTCATTTTAATTTCCAGCCCATATAATAGGATCGCTTATTCTCCGCCTCGTGCATCTCTTCAAACCTTGTTTTTATAAAACCATCCGGAGTGCTTCTGATATAATTCGGCCAGGTGTAAACAGGAGAAAAGTCATTTCTTTTTCTAAAGAGAGATAGCATTTTACGAGCATACGGGCCATAGTCAGTTGCCAGATGAATTGTTGCATCGGGACGCAGCAGAGGTTTTATCCTTTCAATAAATCCGTTTTGAACCAGTCTGTGCTTCCAGTGTCGTCGCTTTGGCCAGGGATCAGGAAAGTTTATGAAAATTGTATCAAAGGCATTTTCAGGGAGAATCTCTTCTAAAAACCAGTTGAAATTAATTGGGATAATTTTTACTCGATCACATTGTATTTTTCTGAGGCTTCGGATAAGGCTTTTGATTCTTTCCGGTTTGATCTCAAATGCGACATATTCCTGGTCGGGATGATTCATTACCTGATCGGCACAGAATTCCCCCCATCCGGCTCCCAGTTCCAGAACATGGTTTGAATCTTCCCGGTTAAAAAGTGCTGTCGCAGATAATCTTTCCAGTCCATCAGGAACTACAATTTCACTGTTGTTATGTATTTTTCTGTGGGAAGTTGCTATATGGATCAACTTTTTCTGTAATTGATCCTGCGTTATACGGTTCATTGAGGCCTCTCCGAATCATTCATATCCAGTCTTACGGAATATATCATATTCTGTAAATATATGTCTGCAACCTTCAGGATAATTCAGGTCGTAGATAGGTGGTTACAGTTTCTATGACAGGTCCATCACCTGATTTCTTAAGAATTCAGAATGCAGCACTTTCAACTTCAGATTTTCGGTATTAGTGGGTCTTGATTACAATAGTCCAGTAAATCTACAGACTGGCAGTAAATTCATAAAGATGATACCGGTTTGTAGAAATTTATACTGTGCAATTGTTTTCAATCGAGAAACTGACACCACTCTTATATATTGACTTTTTTTTGAAAATTCGGATTTTAAATATATGGATACTGAAAAATCTCAAGGCAGTATCCATTAAGCCGACTGGAAACGCAATTTAAATGCGCCGGTTTTGTTTAAGGCCAGGCGGTGCTATGACCGAAAATAAATGAATAAATACAGGCAAATAAATGAGTCAGGATATAAACCTTTGTAGCTCTATAATTTTATTTCCTGGTAAGGACTTATACTGTGCGTATTAAATTCTGGGGAGTCAGAGGTTCCATACCAGCCCCGATCGGGACTGATGGTTTACGTTACAAGCTCGAGGGTGCTCTGGAGTTTGCGCGTGGTGTCTGGAAAAAAAATAAGAAAGCTACCGTAGAAGAGATCATTGATGCACTTCCGGACAAGTATGGCCGGGTTGTGGGTGGAGATACAACCTGTATTGAGGTAACACACAAGAATACAAAAATCATTTTGGATCTGGGAACAGGTAGCAGGAAGCTGAGCTATCAAATATTAAGAGAAATGCCGAAGGGTGGAGATCTGCATATCTTAATGACTCATACCCACTGGGATCATGTACAGGGTTTACCGTTCTTTATACCGGTTTATTTACCATCATATCATCTTCATTTTCATTCTGCTCTGAAAGATCTGGAAAAGAGATTCCAGCTCCAGCAAAAATTTGATTATTTCCCGGTTGCTTTTGAGAACACTGGCAGCAAGAAAACCTTTCATTTATTTAAATCTGGGGATACTTTTAAGGTGGGGGATCTGGATATCTCGACCGCTGCCCTGATTCACCCGGGAGGATCTGTTGCCTACCGTATCCAGGCAGGGAAAAAATCATTTATTATGTCAACAGACACCGAGTTTTATGGGCCGCATCTCGAAAATCTTGTAAAAAGCTATGAACCGTTTTATAGAGGTGCTGACATACTTGTTCTCGATGCACAATATTCACTCCTGGAAGCCGAAGAGAAAGTAGGCTGGGGGCATACGGCAATGTTTACCGCTGTGGATTGCGCTGTTAACTGGGGAGTAAAAAAGCTTGTCCTTGTGCATCACGAACCGTCTCACTCCGAGGCTGCAACTCATCAGCTATATGAGGACGCTTTGAGTTATTTTCATTCGACCTATCGAAACCGATCAAAAATGAAAATTGATCTGGGACTGGAACAAACAGAATACCGTCTGTGAGGTTATTCCGTTGCAGGCTCAAAACAGGCTCAAAAATCATTTACTCCCGGAATGGTTTTGGTTTAACCCAGTTTTTTCCAGGTAATATTCAAGTTCAGATAATAGTTAGTGGCAGTTGCTGCGATAATTCCAATCATATTATTGGCAAATTTCCGTAATTCCTCGTTCATAGAACCTTCGAACAATCCATTTGTATGAAGTGTTTGAAATACTCCAAACTGAATAAACAGACCGAACAGACTGATAAGTTCAAAGAAGATGATTCCTTTTAGCAGCTTATTACCTGAATGTCTGATTTCAAAAAATGTTATATAGTTATTTAATACATAATTTGTAATAATACTTAACTGAATCCCAAATGGAACAGAGAGATAGATAGGATCTATCTTATCAGAAATTCCTGTCATGACATGGGGAAGTTTAATAAAATACTCACCAATTGCAAAACCAAACATATTTACAAATATGCCTGATATTCCAACAAGTGCGTACATGAAAAAAGTTGATGAGAGATACTTTCCGAATTTTAAATCATAGAGAGCTATTAAATAATTGCGAATTACTGAGCCGCTCAGCTTTGTCTCACCGTGAATTCGATTTCTGAACGTATAACCGACCTCTTTGATCTTTACATTCTTATTGCGGGCGATAAACTCGAGCAGAATCTTAAATCCTCGTGGATTCAAGCTATCTGCCTGTGAAATAAATAAATTGCGGGATACAGCAAAAAAGCCGCTCATGGGATCTTTTATTGATCTGGGAAGTACGGTTCGTGCCATAGCGGCGGCCACCCAGCTAACAAATCGCCGTTTGTGAGACCATTCTCCGTAGCTTCCGCCTTCTATGCCCCGCGATCCAATCGCGACATCGTAATTTTCTTCTGTGATTGCTTTTATTAGATCCGGGATTATCGCTTCATCATGCTGTAAATCAGCATCCATTACGACGAAGACATCTCCGGCACCTATTTCCATCCCTGTAACAACAGCCGAGGAGAGTCCTCTGTCATCAATACGCCGAATACTTCTAATCCCCGGGTTATATCTTGAATATTCTTCAACAAGTTCCCAGGTTTTGTCGGGACTGTTGTCATCAACAACAATAATTTCAAACTCAATTTCAGAGAGAACTTCTTTTAAGCGATCCAGTAGAATCAGAATATTTTCCGATTCATTGTAAGTTGGTATAATTATACTGGCGATTGGGTGGGATAATTCCATATATATTTGTGTATTTCCGTTATCAGTTATCGTAACAGTAAACAGAGCCTTCGAATAGCTTCCCTTCTGAGCTGATCATATCAAATGAGATGTCAGCTTTCTGCACTCTGGTTGAGGTAGTGTTCAGGCTGAATCCACTGGACCAGTCAATTGTACCGGAACTGGCCTGGAAAACAATATCAGGAGCCAGATACATACTCATAAATGCATCGGGCACGTTATTTACACTTACGAAAGTAAAGGCAGAGTTTCCCCCGCATGTTACTCCGTCAACTGTTTCACATTCAGGATTCACGCCCGATGTACCGTTACAATTAATATAGTCTGTGGTCGGACATGTTGTTACGGATGTAGAGCTTGGCGCGATAGATGTCGTTTTCTGTGAGGAGTCATACACATATTTCATGAACAGTGTTGCCTGTCCGAGCGGGTAGTTAAAATACAGATCAGTCTGTCCCATTTTAAAAACGTAATATGATTCAATATTATATGATGTGGAAGTCTCCGATTCGGAATCAACGGCTGCAGCCGTTCCACAGGAGGGTGTAAGATCTTTATCGACTGTTCCGCTGAATGTAAAATAATCTACATTTAAAAGACCAAAATAAGTTCCATCGATTCCATCTTCCTTGTTATTGCAGGAGGAGAGTGAAACGGCAGAGAGTATAGCTACCGCAACGATTGTAATAATAGAGAATCTTTTGTTAATTGCTTTTGACATTGTTGCCTCCCGGCAAAACAATCTGTTATGGATTGTTGCTATATATTCCGAGTCTGTATTAAATTCAAAAATTCATTACGAGTTTTGTGATTTTCCTGAAAAACACCGGACATGCTGCTGGTTGTTACTTCCGAATTTTGTTTCTCAACACCTCTCATCATCATACACATATGACGACTCTGAATAACAACTGCCACTCCCATTGGTTCAAGAACTTCTGTAAGTGTCTCCTGTATTTGTCGGGTTAACCGTTCCTGAATTTGAAGCCGTCGGGCAAACATATCAACAATTCTTGGAATTTTTGAAAGCCCGATAATTTTTTTATCAGGGATATAGGCAATGTGTGCCCTGCCATAAAAGGGAAGCAGGTGATGCTCACAAAGGCTGTAAACCTCTACATCCCTGGCTATTACCATACCATCACTTCTATCTGTAAAAATTGCATCATTTAGAAGGACATCAAGATCCGTTCTGTAACCTGAAGTCAGAAAATCATATGCTTCAGCCACTCTGTGAGGCGTTCGGAGTAGACCTTCTCGTTGCGGATCCTCACCAACATTGACAAGCATGTCATGGATATTCTCTTTGAGGCCTGTGAGGTTTCGTTCACTCAGTTTTTTTGCATAGTTTTCAGTCATTTTTACTTCCCTGTGTTTGGTCCTGGAAACTGAGATCATCGATGATCTCAGTAAGTTCTTTTTCTGTATCCATCATTGGTTCTATTCTTAAATAAAGCCCGAAATTCTCTCTTTCACAAAGAATTCCTTCCTGGTATGCAAAAAAATGACGGCAATACATGGGGAGGGTTCCATGTGATTCTCCGGTTGGATCCCAAAGGCTCATTGTTCCTTCAACTGACGTGAGAAATGCCTTTTTCGTATGAATATACTGGGGATTCATTAGTGGAGGAGCATCGAAATCTTTTCCATGTTTTGGCGGTTTCTGGCCGTAAAGTTCAGCCAGCTCATATTTGCCTGTTGTTCCTCTATAAACATATGTTGTGATCTTTTCCGGTTGCTTGAGAATAATATTGTCATCAGCATCCTTTTCGGGGGTGAGTTGATACGCTGTAGTCATAAGTGATGGTTTGGAATAAAAACCGGACATTTTATTTATGGAGGTCGTGGACGTATCTGTGAAATACATCTTGTAATATCCCGCTGCACCATGGAAGATAATCAGTTGATTTTCCGGGAAATCAAGAATTGTGAATTTATTCTTTAATTTTGAGTATTTGGGTTTGAAGGTCGAAAGAGAGGCAATCATTTCTCCGGTGATTTTTTGAGATAATCCAAAATGCTCTTGATCAATCGTTGTGCGGTGAAGTCCCTTCGATGTGACGTAATATAGCCATTTCCCATCCTCTGATACCGCTGGAAATCCCAGACACTCCTGAATTTGGCCGCTATAAATGGAATCAACGCCTGTAGCGGGGGCAAATACCTGAAATTCACAATCCGGTGGAGGCAATGATTTTTTAGTTTTAGAGCTGTCTTTGCCTGAAGATATCTCAGTTGCTAATTTTACAGGGATATATCGTGCAACAAGCGCCAGCTTTCCGGTTGTTGATAGTTTAATTTCTTCTGCAGTAAACTCAATATCCAGGCTCTTCGTTTCAAAATCACCTTCTTCATTAATACTTCTAATGAAGAGAGTTTCATCTTGTGTCCAGGCAACAGTACTCCCATCCAGGCTTCTCTGAATCTGCCTGTTCTTTCGATCGGTATCCAGTGCAATAAAATACTTCTCTTCCAGACTGGAAAATAGCTCTTTTGCCTTTCTGAGCGCCTCTTTTTTTTCTCCGGAGGATATTTTCTTGTGAATCAACTGAATCTCTTCCGGATAATTCGGTTCACAGCTGAATAATGAGAGACTTATACCGGCAACTGCAATAAGCTTAAGCAGGATAAGAAGCCATCTTATATTTTGATACAGGCTGCTAATTCTAAAACCTGAGATGTACTGGGGTTTGGTTGTGGCGGTCATACTTAAACCATCCAAAAATCAGTTCCTACTGATTTTACGAAATGATTTTTTCATTTTTAGTGGAATGGAACTCAGGCAGGAAAAAATATGCCGACAGCAGGTCTTTGAAGCCCGTATGGAAGGGAATTCTAATATAATTTACATCAAAGGCAGTAGTGCGAAAATCAAAGGTAATTATGAAAGCTAAAAATCTGGAAAGAGCATCCTGGGAAAATTCAGTGTTTACCAGTAGAAGAGCCTGTGAGACGGTACAGGTAGAAGATGCTGATAGTATTGTATACCTGACCGGCTGGGTATTCAGGTATAGAGACCAGGGGGGAGTGATATTCATCGACCTCAGAGATCGAAGCGGTCTTGTGCAAATAGTTCTGGAAGAGTCAGAACTGAAAGAGATGTTTACAGCAGCGCAGGAAATTCGCTCAGAGTTTGTACTGGCAGTGGAGGGGAAGGTAAGGCGGAGGGATCCCGAAGCCGTAAATCCTAAATTAAAGACCGGGGAGATTGAAGTATTCGTTCATCGATATTCAATTCTGAGTGCATCTTCGGCTCTGCCATTCCAGCTGGATGAGTATTCCGAAATCGGTGAGGAGCACAGGCTTAAATATCGTTATCTGGATATGAGAAGAGAATCCATGCAGCAGGCGATGATTTTACGCTCTCGTCTCAACCAGGCAATTCGTAAACACCTGGATAGTGATGGATTCCTTGAAATTGAGACACCGGTACTGAATAAATCAACTCCGGAAGGAGCACGGGACTTTCTTGTCCCTGCGCGAAATGCGCCCGGCAAGTTTTATGCACTGCCACAGTCACCTCAAATCTTCAAACAAATTTTGATGATAGGCGGATTCGAGAAATACTATCAGATAGTGAAATGTTTTCGCGATGAAGACCTGCGAGCCGATCGGCAGCCGGAGTTTACCCAGCTCGATATGGAGTTCAGTTTTGTAAATGAAGACATGGTGATGGATTCGCTTGAAAAACTGTGGACTTCAGTTTTAAAAGATGTGTTTGGTGTCGCGATATCACATCCGATACCGCGAATCAGCTATCATGACGCAATGGAGTATTACGGAACGGACAGGCCCGATACCCGATTTGAGATGAAGCTTGTTGACGTCGCCGAGATTGTAAAAAAGAGCACTTTCAAGGTATTTCAGAAGGCAGTGGAAAATGGCGGCAGGGTCAAAGCATTACCTGTTCCGGGTGGAGCGAAGCTTTCACGTAAAGACATCGATGATCTGACAGAGTGGGTTGGCCGGGACTTTGGAGCAAAAGGACTTGCCTGGCTCAAACACGAAAAAGATGGTCTGAAATCCGTAATATCAAAGTTTTTTGAAAAAGAACAATTGGACGAACTGGCGAAGCTATGCAATACAAAAGAGGGTGATATCATTTTCTTTGGAGGGGATCGTGAGGATATCGTAAATGCAACGCTCGGCAACCTCCGAAACCGCCTTGCTGAGAAGCTGGAGATGATTCCTGAAAATCAGTGGAATTTTCAGTGGGTGAAGGAATTTCCTCTATTTGAAAAGGATCCACAAACCGGTGAGCTTTACAGCGTACACCATCCCTTTACCGCTCCGTATGACGAAGATCTTGATATCCTTATGGATGAAGAGCGTTTTAAAAACGAGGGGCATAAGATTCGATCCAGAGCTTATGATCTTGTCCTGAATGGAACCGAGATTGGTGGTGGGTCAATCAGGATTCATCGCAGTGATCTACAGGATGTTGTCTTTCATCGTCTTGGAATTACCGAAGAAGATGCGCAGGCGAAATTCGGATTTCTACTTGAGGCACTTAAATATGGTGCCCCACCCCACGGCGGGATTGCATTTGGAATTGATCGTGTGATGATGCTGCTTCTCGGAAGGGAATCTATTCGAGATGTCATCGCGTTCCCAAAAACACAGAAGGGAAGTTGTTTGATGTCCGATTCTCCATCTGAAGTTACCCTTGAACAGCTTCGAGAATTAAGATTGAAACTGGCAAGAGATGCCGCACCGGGAAAATAATCGAGATTGTCCCGGATTCCGGTACAGTCTCATCCAGCAAGGTAAAGACCGGCACCTGCTTATTCCGTAAATATGGAATGGGCAGGCTGTCAAAAAAAGAGAAAACGAACTCTATGGGAAGTATTGGATCAGATTTACCGTTACAGGATGATCAAGAAGATCAGGGTGTTCGATATGAATTTCGAAATCAGCAGCTTTTTCGATCTCTGTGCGGAGTGGCCGATGTTGAAATTGCCAGTATTGAGAGTATGCTGGGTGTGGAGTTAATTCCCAGAGGTCACAGTTTTGTTATTAGAGCAGCAAGCAAAAATGCAGTGACTGCAGCCTTAAAATACTTCTCTTTCCTGGAAAATCGCTACCCGCCTCATTCTGATCAGTTCCCTGAAAAATTTGACAGGGAGTATTTATTTAAGGTCTTTATCGAAGAGTATAACAGTGCAGAAAAGGATGAAGAACTGGAGGCAGATACTCTTTTAAAACAGAAAGTTTTTACAACCTCTCGTAGTCGTCCTATTTTTCCCCGTACAATAAACCAGGCAAAGTTCGTTCAATCATTGATTGAAAATTCCGTTACCTTCGGAATTGGACCTGCCGGGACTGGAAAGACATTTCTGTCGGTAGCTGTAGCCTGTCGGATGCTTGTAAATGGTGATGTGGAGCGAATAATTCTGACAAGACCGGCAGTGGAGGCTGGAGAATCACTGGGTTTTTTACCCGGGGATTTGTCGCAGAAGGTTGACCCATATCTCAGACCGTTGTATGATGCTTTATATGAATGTTTTGGCACAGAGCGTGTCACTGAAATGCTTGCAACGCAGAGGATTGAAATTGCTCCACTGGCGTACATGCGTGGACGAACACTGAGTCACTCATTTGTAATACTGGATGAGGCGCAGAATTGCACCCGTTCACAGCTAAAGATGTTTTTAACAAGGCTTGGTAAGAATTCCAGAATGTGTTTGAGTGGTGATGCCTCGCAGGTGGATCTCACTCCCGGGAAATCCGGCCTTCTGGATGTCGCTCAAATGCTGAAGCAAATACCCGGTATTGGATATCTGGAATTTGGAAGGGAAGATATTATTCGGAATCCGCTTGTGGAGAGAATAGTGCAGGCATTTGAGAATGAGTTAGAATAATTACATGGACATTCAGGCAGCCTTGCCAGGGATTAAAAATGAATGAATTTTTTCAGAAACTGCAGATCCAGGCTTCGGACTTTTTAACGGGTTCCAGACCGGAAAGCTATGTCCATAAAATGCAGCTCTATCTGCTTATTGTTACTCTTGTTGTAACAACCTTTGTACTATCCTATCCTTTTTTAACCGGCAAAGGTCTGAATCTTACACCGGGAAGTGAGTGGGCCATCGGAAAGAACGCCCCCGATTCAGTTGTGGCTGCGACAAATATTGAGTATCAACGTAAACTTCAGCTTGAGATAGATCAAAAACAGGCACGTAATTCAGCGCCACTCCATTTTATAAGAGATTATGCTGTTCTCGGGCAACCCGATCAGTCCAACGAAGGGGATGACAATCCGGAAAAAGAATCGAATAAAGATTCCGGGAAAAAAAAGACCTTCCGGGATTATTTCGCAGAAGATCTAAATGCTTTAAGCATCTGCAAAAAGAAATATAATGCTATTTCGCAGGTGAGGTATTGTGTTCGTTCGACTGTTCCCAGGTGGAAAAATCTTTCCAGCAGGAGACTCGATACAATCCTGCGAAATCCTGAATCAGTTGTTCGACAGCGAATGGAACAGGTTATAAACATATTATTTCAGAAATACGTAATTATAAAAGAGCCTGTAAATGAACCAGTTTTTTCAGGAGGTACTATTCTTGTCAGGGATATTAACTCCGGAGTGGAAATCGTTACGCAATCATTGCCTTATAGTTCTGTTCTGGAAAGAAAACATATAAGTCTGCCAGGAACTTCGGATGCTTTTAATGAAACAGTTTCAAGCAGGGTATCCGGCATAACGGATGATTTTCGAAAGGCTCTCGTATATGCTGCGAGCCGGTATATGTATTTGATTCATGGTTCTGCGTATGACAGGGAGGCCACACAGGAAGCACGCGATGAGGCTGAGAAAAGAGTGGTTATACCGGTGGCGAAAATATCAAGGGGGGATATGATTATTCAAAAAGGTGAGGTGATCACTGACGAAAAGTTAGAAGCTTTGAATAATTATAATCAAGCAAGAAACCTGGATAAAATCCGAAGATTGATATCGATCTCGCTGCAGCAAATCTTACTGGTCGGCCTTATTTTGTATTTCGCTTTCAATTTTGGATTTCGTAGATTAAATGATGTATCGTCCAACCTGATTATATTTATTGTAATATGGATATTTGCCGGGACCGTTTTTATCCTGAATTCTATATGGTATGACGATGTGACGCATAATGAGGTGAATCATATTTTTGGTTCATGGGTCCCGATTGGACTTTTTGTTGTTTTGCTTTCTACTATTTTTGGAGAAATATTAACAATACCTCTGGCTATATATCTTTCGTTTCTGGTCTTTGTGGGAAGTAAATATGATCCGGCATCTTTTATCGTATCTATAAGTATGGCTATGACGGGAAGCATTCTTGGGGCAAGAATTAAAAAGCGAGTGGACTTTATAACTACTTCATTGATTATTACGGGAGTTGGATTCCTTACACTGACAGCCGGATATTTATACGGTAATTTACCGGTTCTCGGGACATTCAGCGGTTTTGGTCTACTGTCGTCCAATTATGCGGATGCGCTTCGGGTAACGTTCTTTTCCGGTATTTCAACCGTGTTTGTGATTGCACTTCTTCCCATGTTTGAAAGCCTGTTTAATGTTCCCACCAGGTTTAAATTACAGGAAATCTCTGATCCTTCCAATCCTCTGCTGCAGGAATTGTTTCGAAAGGCGCCTTCCACATGGACTCATACATTAATGGTTGCAGCAATGTCCGAGAGAGCCTGCGAAAGACTGAATTTAAATGTTCTGCTTGTTAGAGCCGGAACGTATTATCATGACATTGGAAAGATGAAAAATCCGGGATTCTTTATTGAGAATCAGCATCTTACGCCCCGTCCTGAAAATGTTGATCAGAATAATCCTGATCGTGCAGCGAAAGTGATAATCAATCACGTGCTTGATGGGGTTGAAATGGCGAGGGCCGCTCGCTTACCAAGAGAGATCATTGCCTTTATTCCGGAGCACCATGGAACTTCAACAATGTCATTTTTTTATCACAAGGCCCTGGAAAAGAAGAGAAGATCCGTGAATCGCGATAATTTTCGTTATCCCGGTCCAAGGCCACAGTCTAAAGAGACAGCTATTGTAATGCTGGCCGATTCAATCGAAGCTGCCAGTCGATCGCTGGAAATTCTGTCTGAAAAATCGGTGCAGGATCTTATTCAGAAGATCTTTCAATTAAAGATCGCAGAAAATCAGTTGGATGAATCCGGACTGACTATGGGCGATATGGAAGAGATAAAAGGAGCTTTTCTTGAGATTATTTTAAGCTCGTATCACAATCGTCCCAGATACCCTGATTCAGATCATACCCGTCAGCTGGAGTTGAAGCGCAGTCAAAGGAAGAAGTCAGCAGTAAAAAAAACTTCCGGAAAGAAAACTTCACCGGGAAGGAGTAAGAAGGGGAACGGCTAAAATGGAACATAATTTGTATATCGAGAGAGAAGTCTCCTGCGAGCAACTTCCTGACGAGGAGAGCATAGAAAGGGCATTGAATTTCTTACTGGATAGTCTGGGGGATGCCGGAGTCAGTTCTCCTGCTGGCATAGAATTAACGGTTATTATTACCGATGATGAAGGAATTCGTGAAATTAACAGAGAGCACCGAAGAAAAGATTCCGCCACGGATGTTTTGAGTTTTCCGCTGCAGCATTATGATGAGCTGGATGAGGAGGATGTGTTCATTGAAATTCCCGGAGCCGAGTATACAGGGCTGGGTGATATAATCATATCATGTGAAACCTGTATTAAACAGGCGGAGGAGATCGGACACAGTATCTCTGATGAATTTTACCGGCTGCTGGTTCACGGGCTTTTGCATCTGCTTGGTTATGATCACGAGCGCTCGACGGAAGATGAGATGATTATGAAAGAGAAAGAGGACTTGATGCTCGAAACTCTCTCTCGATACGGAATGTAGATCCCGAATAAAGTTTTTACATAACCTTCATCTCATTATAAAAATAAAAGACGTTGAATCAAAATGTGGCTCCTTGAATCCGACATTAGTAGTAGTTATAATGTGAGGGACCCCATGAGATTTTTGAGAAAGAAACCTGCCGTTTTGCTGTCTTTATCAGTTCTGTTTTTAAGCGGTTATGCAATGCTGCAGGCCCGGACTGATGTCCGGTTCACTATGGCAGATGACCTCGAAAAGTCGCTTCGAGAGGCTACTCTGGGAAGCGATTTCAAAGATCCCTGGGTGGATGACCTGCACCTTGGAGTAATTCAGGGGATTCGCGCACTTGAAAAATACGGGGCTATTACGGCCGGAGTCAGTAACTCCGGAGATATGTTCAAGGATCGTAATGTAAATCGATTTATTAAGGAGACGGATTCGAACGGGGAAACTTACATTCGAGTTTATCTCGGAAGCGATACAAGCAAGGATGATCCGTTTGCAAAAAGTATTTATTCATACAGCATTTATGCCTATTTCTACATAGATAATGAGCTTCAAAGTCTGAAGCGGGTACAGTTTCAGGTATACAGAGTTAATTTTATTCCCGGCAAACCGCTATTTCGGGAGCTCAGACGGATTATTCATCCATCTCCCGGGATATTGAAAGACCGGATTGGTGATACAACTGAACCGCCGCAAACCGCATCAAATTCGGATCTGAGAGTTGAATACTTTACAGCCAGGGACGGAGGATCACCCTTTCAGGAGAGCGCTGATGGTGTTCCTTCCCCTGTAATCAATGTTGATCCAGATATGACCGTAAAGATAAAAGATGATCCGGGTGGCCCCATACCATATGAGGATCAGGTGAAAATACTCTCATTGTATCGCAAGCTGATGCAGCGGTCACTTTTTCGACTGGATTATGAAGTGAAGCTGAGAAGTTTGGAAAGACCCATTGTTGTTGAAAAGACTCTGGATTTTAATGATTAATATTTAATATAGAAATCCTTCCAGGATTCAGATATATTTTCCCCCATCAGGGTGGGAGGATTGGTGGTGGGATTTTCTCATAAAAGTATTTCCCATGGGCTGACCTGGCCTATTCCTGGCGCGTATCATACTCTGTTAATTATGTCAAGGGGAGTGTCACACCCTTGACATATACTTATAATTGGTGGGGTATTTTTTTTCATATGCCAGGGCGATATTCAGTATCATTTATATTAATGAGGCAGTGTAACCCCCGGGTAGACCTGTTTTTTATATAATATCTCAGAACTACCTCCTTTTATTCTTTAAAACTTCACGGATCTTTCTTGATCTCCAATTTTATACAATTTTAATATGTACGAAAGGATTTCGATCTACTCAGGTATTTGAGGCTTGACATAGAAGAGGCCGTTCATAATTTGTTCCAGATCATGAGAAAATACGAACTCATCACAATACTAAAAAACAGCGGAGAACTTGAGGCTATCAAAAAGGCCGTCAAGGACATCCTGGAAAGAAACAAAGTGGAAATTGTCTCAGAAGATGATTGGGGTGCACGCACTCTCAATTATGAGGTAAAAAAGATCCCCCAGGGATTCTTTTTTTACATGACTCTGAACCTTGATCCTCAGGCAGTGAAAGAAATTTCACGTGAAATGCATATCACCTCCGGTGTACTGCAGCATATGTTCAAGCAGGTAGCTTAAATTTGGCTAATGATTTGAACAGAGTTATCCTTCTGGGACGGCTTACCCGCGATCCGGAGCTGCGGCAAACCGGATCAGGTACGTCCTATTGCAGGTTTTCCATCGCAAACAACAGAAACTATGTTGTGAATGGGGAGCGCAAAGAGGAGACCTCTTTTTTTAACTGTGTGGCATGGGGCAAACAGGCTGAGATTATCAACCAGTATACGCGTAAAGGGCGGCAGGTTGCTATTGATGGCCGCTTGCAGCAAAGGTCATATCAGAACCAGGAAGGCAAGAACCAGTCTGTAGTAGATGTGGTTGTTGAACGTCTGCAGTTCATCGGTGGGAACTCCGAAGGACAGAGTGGTTCAGGAAACAGTTATGATGCGAATCGAGGGAGTTATCCTGAGCCTGACGGATTTAGTCCGGGTCCATCAGGTGGATTTGGCGGTGGTGATTTTGCTGATATCCCGCCCGATGATGATATTCCCTTCTAGGTGAATGTCAACCTGAGCAAATAAATTAGTAATAATCGATACAAAGATAATAGAGGAAATAGCATGAAAGTCATACTCCAAAAAGATGTGCCCAACCTGGGAGATGCCGGGGAAATTAAATCCGTAGCTGATGGATATGCGCGAAATTATCTGATTCCTAAAAAGATGGTTGTACCTGCCATCGGAAATTCAACAAAGGCAGTTGAGCACCAGAAGCGTCTTATGCAAATTCGCACAGAAAAACGTCTGGCTGAGATGAAGGATGTTTCATCAAAACTGGAAGCACTCGGGTCCGTTGAAATTGTTGCTCGTGTGGGTGCCAGAAATAAGCTGTTCGGTTCCGTTACAGCAATGAATATCTCTCAGGCTCTTGCTGAAAATGGTTTTAATATTGAAAAGCGCAAAGTTGATCTTCCCGATACAATTAAAACTCTGGGAACATTTCCCGTTAAGATTAGACTTGCTGAAAAGCTGATTGTAAATCTGAATGTAAACGTTGTTGCTGATGCCGAGAGCCAGGAACAGGTTGAAAAAGAAGAAGCCGCCATCAAGGCTGCTGAAGACCGCGCTCGTGAAGCTGAAGCAAGAGCTTCAGGAGAGACTGTTGCAGAAGAAGAACCAGCAGCAGAGGTAGAGGAAGCGGGAGAAACTCAGGAGGAATCCTGAGATTGTGAGTTCTGCCGTCCCGCAGGATTATGATCTGGAACGACAGGTTCTGGGTGCGCTTCTTGTTCGCCCGGACCTGATCATATCAATTTCCGCAATTCTTCATAAAGATGATTTCTATTTAGAATCCCACAGAATTATCTTCGATGCAATAACGGGCATGAGTGTGCAGGGATCCATTGTTGACTCCCTTTCCGTAATACAGCATTTGAAAGACAGGCAGCTTCTTGATAAAGTAGGTGACGCTTCCTACCTTATGGAGCTTGCTGAGAATGCAGTCTACACTACAAATGCTCCGGTATTTTCAAGAAAATTAAAGAACCTCTCCGTAAGACGACAGCTAATACAGGAAGTACGTATAATTGAGGAAGAGGCATCGACTCCTCATGAAGACGAAAATCAATTCTTAAAAAGTGTCTCCGACCGTGTCCTGCGTATTACGAACCAGACCTCTGCAGAAGGACCGGTAGCGGCAAAAGAAGTTCGTAATGATTTTATTGACTATATCTCTCACTTACTCAAATCCAAAGGCGGAATTAGCGGTCTTCGAACCGGTTATGGTGAGTTTGATGAGATGACATCGGGACTGAAGGGCGGAGAGCTTATTGTACTGGCAGCCCGACCGGGTCAGGGAAAGACAACTCTTGCGATGAATATGGCATCGAATATCGCTGTGCATAACGGCGGTAATGTTCTTATTTTTTCTCTGGAAATGGGACGCCTCGAACTTCTTTTACGAATGTTATCTTCCGAGTCACGCGTTTCACTGGAAGACTTAAAGAAAGGACGTTTCCCTCAAAACAGATCCCAGGCGATTCAGGCTTCTATTGATAAGATTACTTCATCTCCGCTTTACATGGAGGATTCCGGGACAGTAGACATCTGGGATATCATGACTCTAACCAGAAAAATTTCCGTTGATATGACTCAAAAAAATGAAAAACTGGATCTTGTTATCATTGATTATCTTCAGCTTGTATCCGACCCTGAAGCCAAAAAACAGGGACGTCAAAATGAGGTTGCAGCAGTTTCCCGGGCGCTCAAACAGTTAGCCCGTGTCTCTGACGTACCCATAATTGCGATTTCACAGATGAACAGATCTGTGGAGCAACGAAAGGGCGACGGTGCTCGCCCACAACTTTCGGATCTTCGTGAATCCGGTGCCATTGAGCAGGATGCTGATATGGTTTTATTTATTCACAGAGACTCCCCTTCGGAAGGCGAAGAAGAGGACTTTGAAAATAGAGGGACCGCTGAAATTATAATAGCCAAGCACAGAAACGGACCTACCGGTGCATTTCGATTGGCATACACACCCGAGATCAGCC
>JBNKQE010000009.1:32463-34203 GCA_050295715.1 Leptospirales bacterium | reverse complement strand
ACATCACCCCTTCATTCGTTTTTCAGAATGTTACTTACGTGGATCCCGCTCCAATGGCTTCAGAATTTTTCAATTCAAAAGACGATATCAACAAGCTCCTCAATTCAGAAGCTCTCTACAGGCAGAAGCCCTATTTTCGATTCATTGAGTGCAGTATCAATGACTGTGATAAATATCTAACCGAAACTTTCGATCTGATATTCTCAAGCTTTTCGGGGAATATGATAGAACCGGGCTGGAGGTTTCTGAATTACAGGGGCGTATATATTTCGAACAATCATGAAAACGAACTGGCCGGGATCGATTCAATCCAGGGTGCAACCTATGAGGGATACTTCTCGTTTCATAGCGGCAAATACAAATTTACAGAAACAAGTGACCGGACCTCCATTCAGGTCCCTCCCCGGATATATAAAGATAACAAATCCTCCGGAGTTCAGTATCTGAATAATGAGAGATATTATGTAATACGGAAAAGAGAGACTTCCCGGAACGACTCCCGGTTTCGCGACTACCCTTGATGCGAGCCAGGCACCCTTTCATTCAGTCTAACATTTCCACTTATCGCGGCTATATACGACTTTCCGATGGTGATATACGATTTCCCGGTGGTAGCACAACAATAGCTCCAGGACTGCCATCGTAACTCGAAAGGAGTGGATCTTTTCTCTTCTGATTTATCGGAGTTGGTTGCTTGAAGAAGTCGATTCACGTTCTTTATGATCCAGTTTGATTATAACTCCAGGATCTGCATTTCGACTATCATTGCATTAAATATTCCTGGCATATTTTTAACGGTAAGAGAGAGCCCGCAAATCCGGATTCCATTTGACCGGCTTCGCAAGACATGCTTTCTTTGTGTCGCAAAGAAAGTGTGCAAAGAAACGACCCAACGCGCTGCCAACCTCGTGTTGCCAGGGCGTCGGGGATAATTTCGCTGCCTCCTGCAGCGATGCAGGATTTTTGCTTGAACATATTGATTGGATCGTGGTACGCTATTACTCGCACTGGCTGGATGAGGGGATTACTGGATTCGAGTGGTAGTCGGTTATTCGCAATAATCTTTGGTGCAATCACGACATCGGTAACACTTTAACCAAGGATCATTTTCATCAATAAGAGTGTATATTGTAAATTCCTGTAGCTATTTAGCTCAAAGATACTCTAACTAAAATCCAAGGATCATTCCATTTCGAAAAATTGCTCTCAAAATTCAAATTGACGAAATTATACTTTATGATATACTTTAATATAGGAGTCTACAAATGCCCCAGGTATCACTTTACATCGATTCAGAGACAATGAAAAAGATCGAATCCGAAGCTAAACGAGAAAATTTATCTATTTCTCATTGGGTTAGATCTAAAATTCAAAAGTCATTAAATAATGACTGGCCGGGAAATCATTCCTCCCTTTTTGGTTCGATCAAGGACGATTCATTTGTTAAACCCGAGTCGCTAAATTTTAAGGAAGATTCTAAAAGATTGGTTTTATGAATTATTTTCTCGATACAAATACTTGCATATATTTTCTCAAAGGTCAAAGTGAATCGATATCTCAAGAAATGTATAGCCGTGCTCCTTCACAAATTAAAATTCCTTCTATCGTGAAATCTGAATTGCTTCTTGGGGCTTACAAAAGTAAGAATCGTAAAAAGAATACGGGATTAATTCAAAGCTTCTTAACTCCTTTTGAAGTGATTGGTTTCAATGATATGGAAGCTGAAATTTATTCGGAAGT
>JBNKQE010000009.1:0-32453 GCA_050295715.1 Leptospirales bacterium | reverse complement strand
CTAATAATTGCTGCAATTGTTCTTGCCCATAATGGAACCTTAATAACAAATAATGAAAAAGAGTTTAACAGAATAAAGTCTTTAAAAATTCAAAACTGGTTCGGATGATAAAGATTACTGCGACTAACTGCCGATTTCAAGCTGCGCTGCGGGCCACTTCGGACCCGCGCTTGGCCTTGCCCTCTCCCGTCTTCAGTCGCCGCATAAACCGCTCACTACCTCGGGAGAGAGCGTAGGTGAGCCTATACGATCGGGCTTCGGCAAATTGGCTCCCCATATGGATCGCCAATCTCAGTAAAAAAATCGTTATGCGCAAGGAGTAGTATATGATTAAAAATTCAAAAATTGCTACAAGAGGGAGAGAAGATGTCGGACGTCACTTAGATCCACTGGAGTATTCGCCGGGAACAAGGCCCAGAAAACTCATGAAAGTGCCGGCACTTGCAAATGCCTATTAGTTCATCAATCGTTGGTGCGATTGCTCTGATTATTTCTTTGTTTTTTTATATGTATCTTAATCATGTTTTTAAGATTCAATTCCCTACACCTCCTCATGTAGGATTTTCAGACACTGATGCTTCATCAATTTGGTCAAAATTAAGTAAAAAAAATTCAGAATCCATAGAAGAAGCTAATGAAAAAGACGTTGATAAACCAATTTGACACCATTTATGATTTCAACTTAAAAAGGAAGATACCATGGAAATATTATTAGATCCTGTTATAATTTCAATTTCTTCAGCAGTTATTGGCTATTTTTCTCGTTCACTTTGGGATAAATATCTCGGATACAAATATGATATCGAAAAATCAAACAGAGAACATAGAATTAGATATTTAAATTTACAATTATCAGAATTTTATTGGCCAATTTATTTGAGGCTTCAAAAAGACAACACAGTATGGGAAAAGATTCTTCTCAGAGATAGCGATAATGTAGAATTAAGTTCAATGGCCAAAGAAATTGAAAAAAACATAATTCTTCCAAATCACAATGATATTTCAAAAATAATCGAAAGCAAGATTCATCTAGCAAATGCAGACAAATTACTAGAAGAAAAACTATTGCAATATCTTAAGCATATTGCCGTGTATCAGTCAATACGGAATGTAGGGATTTTTGACAAAGATCCGATTTACTATGAAGAAGCTTGGCCTAAAGAGCTGTTCCATTTAATAGAAAAACGTACACAGAAACTTCAAGATGAATATAATTCATTGATAGGAATTTTGTAGATGTAAACATATGACAAGGCAACTGCATATACCTGATATTCGTGCACTGCGGCGGACCACAAGGACCTGCATTGGCCTCGCCCTCTTCTCTGCGCTCCGGCCCCCAACGGCTGGAAACTCGGGGAGAGATTATAGGCCAGCTTCGCACACGGGCATCGGCAAGTTGACCTGCGGCCAACCTCAGAAAAAAATACGTTATACGCAAGGTATATTTATAATTATGGGAAATTTACCTGATTACGTTACAATATTTTTGCGAGTGTTAAAAAAAATACATCCAAATATTCACAAAGCTTTGTTGAAAACTGAAAGCCTAATGAATAATAGCGATAATTATGCTTTCAAACTTGAAACCAAAAATTCTTATTTTCCAGAAATCATATTCGACATAGGTTCTGATGAAACAACGCTTTTTTATGGTTTTTCCCATTCCCATTTCGATATTTACATATACGACGATAAATATTCTCTTGCTGATAAATATTACTTTGTCGCTGATGCGACAATAGAATATTTTTCTGATTTAATCAACGGGAAAAGATTTTATGAAATTAAGAAGAAAAACGATAGAATCAAAATGGTAAGTGATTATTATTTTGATTCAAAAATTGAACTGAAAAATCATTTTCAAAATTATAACGGGAGAGAGTTTATTTGTTGGAATGGAACTGTAACTATTTGAGTTTAAAACGGCCCTGTGTATAACTATTGGTAACTGTGCGTCCGGATAAGCCGGGAAGATCTAGTCGGGTGAAAGTCTTGATCGGCCGCGGAGAGCCACTTATTTAATTTCTCGAGTGTTGCGTGATATGAAGGCAACGACTATTGCGAACCGTAAACATAGAAGCATGAGAACCACAGGGAGACCGGGCTTCTGAAGCACACTGAGCCCCGAAAGCAGTAAATCGAGGAAGACGATGCGCTGGTAACCCATGGAGTATACCTTCTAATATTGAATGGAGTGCTATAGAGACCCTTCTAGAAGCCCTGGGAGCCGAATTATCGGAAGGTAATGGATCAAGAGTTCGTATAAAACTGAATACTAAGAGAGCTGTTTTTCATAGGCCTCACCCTGAAAAAATTACCGACAAGGGGTACTGTTAAATCAATGAAACGCTTTCTTGAAAACGCGGGAGTCAAGCCATGATGGAATACAAAGGATTTATTGGAAATGTTGAATTTGACTCGGACGCAAAAATCTTTCATGGTGAAATAATTAATACTCGAGATATCATTACATTTCAAGGCCAATCAGTCAAAGAAAATGCAAATGTCATTAAATAGCTTTGTTGAAAAGGCTGTGGTCGACGAATTAAACAATACTGGAGTGTAACTCAATATGACTCTGCAAGATAAAGAAACAAGATACTTTATTGACATTAATATCAAAACAAACACTGTAACAAAAATTAGTTTCGGGCAAAGAAAAAGCCTGGTTTCTGAAAAAAGTAAAAAGGACATCCACCGAGTTTTTATAACCAAAGGGCAATACAATAAGCTTCAAGATCAAATATCATTCTCTAAAGCTAATAATAAAAGTCTGAAATAAATATAGGAACCGGTGCTCACTGCGGCTAACTCAGGTTTGCCGTCCGGATAAGCCGGGTAAGTCTTGTCGGGTGAAAGTCCTGATCGGATGCGGAGAGCCCGGTTATTTTATTCTCGAGTATTGCGTGATGGAAGGTAACGACCATTGCGAAGCGTACACAGAGAAGTATGAGAGCCACGGATGGCCGCAACTCCTGAAGCACATTGAGCTCCGAAAGCAGTAAACCGGGAAAGGCGATACGCTGGTAACCCAGCAGAAGGAATAAATAATGAGTAAATATACAAAACCCAACTTCAAATCATCCGCTCTGATTACCATTGATGTTCAACGAGATACACTCGATGGACAACCGCTTGAGATTAAAGGAACATCAGATGCTTTACCACAAATAAGGCTTTTACTCGACTTTTATAGAAAAAATAACCTTCCGATAATTCATATTGTTCGAATATATAAAGCTGATGGATCAAATGTAGATATTTGTAGAAAAGAAATAGTCGAACAGGGCACATCATTATTAAAAGAGAACAGCATTGGTGCAGAGTTAGCAAAGGAACTTTTTGAAAATGATAATATTCGCTACAATTCAAAATTACTTTTAGACGGTGGAATACAAAATATATCAGATTCAGAAGTAATTATATATAAACCAAGATGGGGTGCTTTTTATAATACCCCCCTGGATCAGCATTTAAATAATTTATCAGTAGACACTCTGATTTTCACTGGATGCAATTTTCCAAATTGTCCACGAACATCTATTTACGAGGCTAGTGAAAGAGACTATAAAATTGTATTAGCTGAAGATGCATTATCAGGTTTATACGAGCAAGGTAAAAAAGAACTTGAAAATATCGGTGTAATTATAGAAAAAACTTCAGAAATTATTAAAAATGCAGACCTGGGATTATAACTGACCGAGTTAATTAAATAATTTTTATATACCAATGGATCTTAATAATATATTTTTGAGCTTTATCTGGGGAATAAACAAACAATAGAGATAACGCGACTGCATATATTGTCTTTAACACGTTCTCCTGATCTTCGCCTCTTTACATAGATGTTACAGTCGCCTGCATAGCGACAGAAGCGATGACCTCGCTTCTCCAATTCTTTGTCCAGATCATCGAGAAGGATATTCGCAAGTAGAGGACTCAACGGTCCTCACGGTGGACACCCTTGCCTCTGGCTATCGGAGCGTTCAACCTCCCCCGGTCAGGACTTCCTGCTTGCAATTTTCAGGACACCTTTTAGTCATTGCCCATGCAGGGTACACCGCTGCGGGACGGCAAAGCTGCCCTTTCCTGGTCTTGCCCTCTTCGCTTCGCTCCGGCCCCAAAACCCGGCAACAATTTGGGGAGAGAATTAAGGTTGCCGGTGGGGCACGGGTTGCGACAAATAGCTCACTTTGTTCACCACTTCAGTAAACCTTTTTCGTTATAAGCAATAGAAGCCTGTCCAATCACATTGTTTATAGAAAAAGAATCCGCCATCCATGGCGGATAGGAGAATTGATTATTAAAAATGTAGATAATTTTATTGCGGAAATAATGATTCCATTGCCTGAGGGAATAGAACAGATTAGAAGATTTCGAGATAATGAAAAATGGTTGAGTTCGAATTATAGAATGAGTATACCTGGTAGAGGTACCAATCAGGAACAATCCGTAGAGGATGTTAACGTATATCCTTTCCAAATAGCAAAATATCCTGTAACCAATCAGCTCTATCATACAATATTAGACACAGAAGAGTCTGATATTAATAAGAAGCTTCAACCGAAAGTAAATATTTCATGGCATGACTCGATTCTCTTTTGCAATAGTATTTCAAGATATTTTGGTCTTTCGGAGTATTATTCACTGGATGGAGATGTTTCAAAAGTCTCGTTTAATATAGATTCAAATGGATTTCGATTACCGACTGATGCAGAATGGCAATATGCATGTAAAGCAGGAATAGAATCCTATCAGTATTCAGATATAAATCAAATTGCATGGCATAAAGGAAATTCTGAAAACCATGTACACAATGTAGGAGAAAAGCAACCAAATAGCTGGGAGCTTTATGACATGCTAGGTAATATCTGGGAATGGACCTGGGATTTATATAACCAGGAAACTTACGCGACTTATAGAATCTTCAGAGGAGGAAGTTTTGCAGAGGAAGCAAGAATCTGTGGTGCTACTACCCGTAGAAAAAGTCATCCAGATTTTTCAATTGATGACTTAGGTTTCCGATTAGCAAGATCTGTATAATCTAAATTGAACAGTAACAGGAGCCGTTCGACATCCATATCTCACTAATTGTAAGCATAACGGCTTTTACTGCTTATAACAGCGAATATACACTGCAGCTTCGCCCTGGCCTTCGGCAAATTTACCCTTTGAGCTATTTCGAAAAAAGTATGGTATACTTTTCCCGAAATAGCTCAAGCCCACCAGGGGCCGGGTTAACTTCGTATATTCGCAGTTCATTAGGCGTGATTCGCTACATCCGACTGGTTAGTGGTAAGGCTGCTGTCCGTGGCCACCAATTTATTAGTTTTTAGGTAAAAAGGAGGTCTTTTTCATCTAAAAGACTAATTAATATTTGCATTCAGGAATTTTTTGTATATATTACAAAAACCTCTGTTTATTATTCAAAGGTATAAAAAGAGCCAATATTCTTATCAGAAAGCCAGATAAGAAAACCTCTAAGAAGGCTTTCGTGAAAAGTCCTGGAAATACAAGCATGTCAAAGAGGATCGCATTACTGATTTGGCAAGTCGAATGGCTGAAAGGAAACAAGAGGAAGCCAGACACTATCGCTAATTTCTTGCGAGAGAAGGTAAAAGAGTCAGCACAACAATAGCGTCAACTCGGATTGCTTCTTCCGCTGGCACTCCAAAAGCAACAGGTTACGCATGACGTTGGGTGGCATAAAAAAGGGATAGATTTATGAGGATAACCAACGGAAATATTTTAGTGTTTTTTGGAATCATCCATCCGCTTTTAGGAATATCATCATTTGCATTTGGAAAGCAATTTTCCGGTTTTGCAAACAAATACTTCTTTAAAGTAAGCGATGGTTTATCTGAATTTCCGCTACTAAATGGACAGATGAACTACGAAAATTTTGCGGCATTTTGGTTTTTCTACTTTGGGATTTTATTAATCCCAATGGGGATTCTTTTGGGGTATGTAGAGAAAGAGAATAAGACAATTCCAAAAAGCTTTATTTGGGCATATTTTGTAGTTGTGTTGATTGGTGTCTATATGATACCTTTTTCCGGTATGACAGTTTTTATGTTACCTCACGCGATTTATATGTCAATTCAAGAAAACAGACGAACTAAACTTTCCCAATGAAAAAAAGAACGCAATACAGAATTCCCAACGAAACATACTTGAAAAATGATTGGCTTGTTCGAAAATTAGCGCCCGATTTTGAATTGCTTGATGCCTGGGAATATCCAATTTGCTTTAAAACAGACGAAGGTGATACGTTATATATATTCCGGAAACATGCTATAGAACCTACTTTGAAAAACGCATTTAACTTTTCAATCAGATCGACCTTGAGCTCGGAAATAGGTAGGTGCATCGGCAAAATCCACTTCTCGAACATATGCGAGTAATAGGTGTGCCCCAGGACCATATGGTCACTCAACAGTGCCTGTTTAAAACTCTCTTTGGTGGCATCATTCTCTAGCAAATCAGGCAGACCGTTGCTCTCTTTATGAGTTACGACCAACAATTGTCCTCTGGCATCAGACAAACCAATGGCCATGACATTCGTGCTATTTTTTAGGATTGATTCAAGCAGAAGCTGCGCACGTGCAATATTTTTCAGTACACCAATATCAATCAGTCGATCTCCCAGACTTTGCACTACCGACTCCTGTGTAAATAGACGCGATTCTACCCACCCCTCTTTTATCAACGTATTGAACTGATTCAAATCGTTATATTTCTTCTCTACGACATCATCGTAAACATAGCGAGCCAGCATAGCAACCATCATGATACTTACCAATACCAAAATCACGAAAAGTCGCCAGCATAGATGATCCTGAAATGCCGGACTTTGATTTACATCTGCGCCATGTTCAATCGATAAACGTGCAAGATTCTCATTGCCTCAAATTGCGTTGCAAACATTGCGTGATCCGGGATAGCGCCAGAACGATCAAGTTGACCCGATAAACTCGCGAATCGCTTCACCGATTGTTTTCATAGTATGGAGAAATTTTTCGTCGTCTCGTTCCAGGGTTGTAATGCGAAATCCTTGTAGATTGCATACGAAACTCGACAGTGGAACAATACAGATATTTTTCGCTCCAAGAAGCTGGTAGACAAATTTTCTGTCGGGCTGGGGATTATCTCCCAGGTTTGCTTCGATTAAATCTCGAATCGCCGGATCTTCAATTTTTAGATGCATCTTCTCATTGAGCGGAGTATCGAATATTATACTTGCATAGAAGGCTCCGTCCGGCTTGTTCAGGATCACTCCAGGAACATTTGAAAAAATCTCTTCAAGCATCTGGCTTCTTTTCTCATAGAATGCATTTCGATCGGCAAGCCACTTCTCGTATCCAGGGTGCGAGAATATTTTGGGGATCACATACTGCGGCAGAGTTGTGGATGATACCTCCAGCATTTTTGCATCCAGTATCGATTTAACATATTTACGAAACATCTGACTGGAATTCTGGTTGTAAACCTCCATCCAGCCGGACCGGCCCCCGGGCCAGGGGAACTCTTTTGAAATTCCCTTCAAGGATATACCGGGAACACTGCCAATAATATCGGACAGAGGTGTATGCCTCTTCCCGTTATAGACCATATTCATATAGATTTCATCGGCAACTATAAACAGGTCAAACTCACGTGCGATATCGACCATTTTTTCAAGAACCTCACGGGGGAAAACCGCTCCCGTTGGGTTGTCCGGATTAATAATCATTATACCGGCAATGCTCTCGTTATATTTAACTTTATTTCGCAGCTCTTCCATGTCCGGCATCCAGCCATTGTGAGGATCAAGCCTGTATGTTATGGGAGGATATCCTGAATGAGCGGCTTCTGCAGATGAGTGTGTGGAATATGCCGGAGATGGTCCGATTACCCGGGCTTCTCTTCTCAGGTAGTTATAAAGTTTACTTACAGCATCACCCAGACCATTAAAAAAAATAATATCTTCGGAAGTGATTGTTGCGCCGCCGCGGGCATTAACAAGTTTTGCTAAAAATTCTCTGGTATCCAGTAAACCACGGGTGGGACTGTAGGCATAGGTCTTATCGTTGTTGACAGCCTCTACCATGATCTCTTTCATCCAGCCGGGAATCTTTTCGCCCTTCTCTATGGGATCACCAATATTCTCCCATACAATATCTTTGCCAAAATTTAATTTAATCCGTGTGGCTACTTCTGCAATCTGCCGGATCTCATAATTTAGCTCGGAAGCTCCGATGTGTACAATATTTGTTCTCATAGTGCATTGCGTCCTTCTGCAATAGCGTATCCGCACCGATTTCAGGAACAGGTATCGAGGATCTCCCTGTATAATTCAGTGGAATTTCTAGCGTTGTGTACAGAAATGAAATGTGACCATCGAAGGTCAATCGCCTTTATCTCCGGCAGTAACAGGCTCCCAGCTGGATTGTCCCGGAGTTAGAATCCATGCCGGGCTGTATTTTGATTTATAGTTCATTGAGTCATTTTGCGCTATATAAAAACCAGGATAATAATAACGCAGCCCCCATTTTTTAATGAGATCTATCTCCAGCAATACTGAATAGACTCCAGGACTGTATCTGGAAATTTCCGGATCAAAAAAGAAGTAAACCGAGGAGAGAACATTACCTGCAATATCGATTATACCAACAGCCGCAAGCCTATTTTCGTAATAGAGTCTCAACTCCCGAGTTTCAATCCCTGTTGCACTGTTTACAAAAAATGATTTATAACCGTGTGGATCGAGTGAGGATTCCCTTCTGTGCTGGAAACTCAGGTAGCGCCTGTAAAGTGCTTCTTTTTCATCAGTATACTCCGGTTCTCCGGTTTCATGTGTAAATACTCCGGCACCTTTTCTCTTGATTCTTTTCTGGCTTTTTGTGAGCTGGAAATGCTCGACTTCAACCCTTATGACTTTGCATTCCTGACATTCGGAACAGTCCGGTCTGTAAAAAAAATCTCCACTGCGACGGTATCCACGGTCCAACAATTGTCTGTAGAATACTCCCGGGAGCCCATCCATTCTATTACCCGGTAAGACATAAAGATTTGAACTTCTGTCGGGTAGATACGGACAGGGCTCATTTATATGCCCGATGTAAAAATCTTTTTCCAGCTGATCCAATGAGACATTCATAATAAAACGGCAACCCGGGGTTTTGACCAGAGTCAGACCCGGGCTGTGAAGAGCCAGTGAATTCTCTCTTTACCGAAACGCCGCCTCTCCACTTTCTGGTTCTATGCGAGCATTCAATTTTTCTGCAGGACCTTCAACTCTTCCCACGGAAGTACTGGAGAAGGTTCAAAGTGAACTACTGGATTATGACGGTACAGGGATGTCAGTTATTGAGATGTCCCATCGCTGGGATTTCTTCGAAAATATCTACAAAGAGTCTGTCGAATCTCTTCGACGAATTGCCGGAATACCAGATCGGTTTGATATTTTTTACATGACGGGTGGTGCATCAACACAATTTGCCCTTGTCCCCATGAATCTCTCCGGCCCCGGTAAAAAAGCCGGTTATGTAAACACAGGTGTCTGGTCAAAAAAAGCAATCGAACAGGCAAAAATCCAGGGGCTCGATTACAAGGTGGTTGGTTCCTCAGAAGAGACAGCATTTGATCGTATACCTGCAATCAATGGATCAGTGGAAGATCTCGATTACGTTCATATTACGTCCAATAATACAATTTACGGTACACAGTATCGTACTCTGCCATCTACAGGAAAACTCGTCATTGATATGAGTTCTGATTTCTTATCAGCTCCTCTTGACTGGGACGGGATCTATATGGTCTACGCCGGTATGCAAAAAAATGCAGGAGTCGCAGGAGCTACTGCGGTCATTATCGATAAAGAATTATATGCCAGGGAGAAAGAGACCACTCCTACAATATTTAGATACAGTACAATGGCAGCATCTGATAGTATGTACAATACCCCTCCTACTTTTCAAATTTATGTTTTCAATTTGATTCTAAAGTGGATTGAGAAACAGGGCGGGCTTGTCGGTATCCGGAAGAGAAATGAGAATAAAGCTGCGATTCTTTATAATTATCTGGATTCGCACCCTGACTTCTTCAAAGGGCATGCGCTTATAGAAGATCGCTCTCTTATGAATGTTACTTTCAACCTCTTGCAGGGAGCCGAGCTGGAAGCGAAAATGGTGGCCGAAGCAAACGAAAGAAAACTCTGGGGGCTTAAAGGTCACCGTCTTATAGGAGGTCTCCGGGCTTCGATTTACAACGCAATGAGTAATGAAGGTTGTGAGGCGCTCGTTGAATTTTTTGAAGACTTTCGTATGCGAAATAAGTAAGAGGATTGATTCTTATGTGGTTAAAACTGGGGGAACAGGAGATAATTAATCTGGAGCACATTTCCAGTATTAAAAAGGGAGAGGACGATGTCCTTATTATTCAGTTTCATGGAAAAGATGAGCGGCGAGTTCTCCCCTTCCCCAGAACGATTGATAGAGAGGCTGCCTTTGAGAGAATCGTTCGAACACTTGTTCGTATGGGCAAGGCAATCGAGTAATATCCGGAAAACTCGCTCTTTGTCCCATTAGTGATACGGGAGTAAATGTTTGCAGAAGATAAAACCAGAAAATGTGCATTCTGACTCTGCAGAAACATCAAAGCACAAATACATCGAGTATTTTAGCAGGAACAGTGATACAAGTGCAGTCCTTCTTTTTGACGGAGATTGTAATTTTTGCGGGTTCTGGGTTGATTACCTGATCCGCTATGATACGCGCAGAGAGTTCCGCTTCGCTGCACTTCAATCAAAAGCCGGAAGAAAATTTCTGAGCGAAGCAGGCCTTATGGAGAGCACCAACGACTCCATTCTTGTTTTTGACCGGTCAGGAGTCTACTCTTACGGCAAAGCTATTATTAGAATACTGCATATCTCAGGCGGGATTCATAAATTTGCAGGCGATCTGCTCTTACTCATGCCGGAGCAGTGGCTGGACTCTCTTTACAAACTTGTGGCCCGTTATCGTTACAGAATCTTCGGGTATAAAACAAAATGTCGCATCTTAAACAGCGAGGATAGAAAACGGTTTATCTATTGAACCTGATTGAACCTGTTGCCAACTGAATTTTCACTTCATATATGATCAGGTCTTCTCTCTCTCGGATCACTTGCTATCGATCACCTTCTGTTCAAGATAATCCTCGTAACGATCGAGTATATCTGCAATTCGAGAATATTGATTCTCAAGATTCTTGATCTCCTCTTTCAAACGTTCTTCGGAATTTTCAAGGATAGCTTCACGAATTCTTCTGGCAGAGTCATGGAGAAGTTTATGAGGTTCATCCAGTTCATCATGAATCATCTTCTGGATGTCGTCTTTCAAATCTACCTGGTGATACCAGAGTCCCAGTTTGCATTTTGTGGGATCCATTTCCGGGAATCCTTCAGGATCACGTTTGTCTAAAGCTTCAAAAGCCTTTTTTACCCAGTTGACATGATCCTGTCTGCGAAATCGCAGAAAGTCAAGAAGCCAGATTGGGTTGTCAGAACTTATAAGACTGGTTGAATCTACAATAATACCAAGAATGTCATTGATATCCTTCTTGATGTTGGAACTCCAGACACTCAAGTTTTCCGTTTTCATTGATATACCTAGAGCAGTGCGTGAAACAAAACGTGTTCGATCATCCAGGTTCTGAATATGATTGTTCATTGAAGCGACAACACTTTTCGCCTCTCCCATATGTTTTAAAGTATCACTGGAGACATTATCATTCTCCTTAATCATATTACTTATATTTTTTAGGTATTGAATGATCTCGTCCATTTTGGAAATCTGATCGCTTGAAATAGACTCCCAGTTTTCAAAAGTCCGGCTCATCTGGTCGATTACCTGGTTGATCTCTTCCAGTGCTGTTCTACTCTGGTCGGCCAGCCGGGAGACACCTTCTGCCACAACTGAAAATCCACGTCCCAGCTCTCCCGCTCTTGCTGCTTCAATGGAGGCATTCAGTGCAAGCATATTTGTTTGATCTGATATTTTATTAATCAATGAGACCTGGTCTTTTACTTTACCTATAACCTCTCTGAGTTTCCCGATTTCATCCTGTAGAACTTTATTTCGATCCGTAATTTCCTCACTTGAGGCAAGTGAAATTTCAATAGACTCCCTGGCTTTGCGGGTGGTTTCTCGCATGTGAGTTGCCTGATTATGCGTTGAATCAGAAAGCTCACTCACTTTTACAACAAACTCATTGATATTGCCAATAATATTCTGCAATTCTCGCGCTGATTCGCCGAGCTCTTTGATCTTTTCTCCCTGACCTTTGATTGTATCGATAAACCGGTCTTCAAATTCATCAACATGGCGTAACAATGTTGGGAATCGGAGCATATCAAGAGCCAGTCGGTCCCCAATGCGACTTATTTCCTGTCGCAGGCGAACGGAATAAACCACAATTTCATCATAGATGGATGCCGGATTTTCCATAATCTCATGAATGAGCAATCGAAAGGCTTCATCTCGATTCTGTTCCAGCCAGCGGTCAAAATTCTTTTTCAGGAAAAACTTTCTGGAAAAAATCGATACCTGATTATTCTTCACTTGATTGGACTTCTTATTCTTTTTCCAGAGCATTACGTTAAAATTCCTGATAGTTATTCAATAGTAAAAAGCAGTAAAATAACAATAGTATTTTATGTATCCGTACGGACATTGTTCTTACAAAGCAGATCCGTTTGTTTACTTACAGGCAACATTCTTTGCAATACTTTTATCATCAAGTATGGAAAATCAAGAGAGTTTATTAATAAATCAATTTTCGTCAAATTACCTGTGAAAATAAAATACAGCATACAATTTCAGTAAAAACACCGAGTAAGGCGAATGAAAGAGTTTTTTCCACAATTTTTAGAGCTGATCCAGTACCAATCCATGTATGTCGGAGTATTTCTGTGGCCGATTCTCCTCCTTATCTCGTATATAATTTCCTGGGCTTTGAGTCTTCCGGTGATATTCAGTTTTCAAAAATGGCTAATCCATTTAATACTGGAGAATGGGGATAAAAAGGGATTATCTCCGATCCTGAAACGGATTAAACGACCGATTCGTCTTTTCATGGCTCTTGTTTTATATGTAATGTTTGCAGAGAGTGAATGGTTGGCTGCCTCATCATCCAGGGGAGGATCCGCATCCATATTTGAAGCGATCCTGATCGGTGCAAGTGTCTGGCTTATTTTTCAGATTTTCAACCTCATTTCCACACTTATCGAAAAATCTATAATAGAGAACAGTGATGATGAACAGCATATACGGAGTGTGCGAACTCGATATATGCTGGCTCGAAGAGTATTTGGAGTCGCTTTTGCCGTTATTGGTGTTGCTCTTGTACTTGTTCAGTTTGAGGCAGTCAAAGAGATAGGCCTCTCACTTCTTACATCTGCCGGTATCGCAGGTATCGTCATCGGTTTTGCAGCACAAAAATCCATCGCATCAATTGTCGCCGGACTTCAAATGGCACTGACCCAGCCGATTAAAATCGGTGATGCCGTTATAGTGGAAAAGGAATGGGGCTGGATCGAAGAGATCCATCTAACTTATGTGGTTGTGCGAATCTGGGATTTGCGAAGACTTATAGTACCCATAGAAAAATTTCTAAATGCAAGTTTTCAAAACTGGACGAGACAATCAACCGAGTTGCTGGGGCCTGTAGAGTTCTATGCTGACTACAGAGTTCCTGTTGAACTGCTCAGAGAGAGACTCAATGAGATTGTAAAGAAAAGTGACCTCTGGAATGAAAAGGTTTGCGGTTTGCAGGTTACAGATGTATCTGAATCAACAATAAAACTGAGAGCCCTTGTCTCTGCAGATACTGCCCCCGCAGCGTGGGATTTAAGGTGTTATGTGCGTGAAGAACTTATAGCCTTTCTTGGCAATCTTGACGGTGGTAAGTATCTTCCTCGCACACGATGGGAAGAGAGTGATAAGGATATTTAAATCCTCCAGAACTCAGACGAATGCGAGTCCTGGAGGTAATAGACTTAGAGCAATACTTTCTCTGTTCCGCCATTTTTTATCCATTTTGTATAGAGCTTCTTCCACGCTTTACCGTGGCGTTTTTCCGCCAGCTCTTCAACAATGAATCGGGCAGCCACTCCTGTATCAAGGCGATATCTGGAAAGACCCAGGATGCATGCAGGACAGGACGTAAGCATTGTTACATTGTTCTTTTCCGCTTTATCTTTTCCTGTAAATTCCCGAATGCCTTTTCGAATTTCTTCTTCTTTTCGGAAGCGTACCTGTGTGGATATATCCGGACGCGAAACGGCCATTGTGCCTGCTTCCCCGCAACAGCGGTCACTGAGTTTAACGTTCTCGCCCACCAGTTTTTTTACAACATTCATGGACTTGTATGTTTTCATTGGAGTATGACATGGATCATGATAGAGATAGTTACCATTTTTGTCTTCCAGACTGATCCCCTTCTCCATTAGAAATTCATGAATATCCAGCAGACGACATCCAGGGAATATCGCTTCAAACTCATACTGTAAAAGCTGGTCCATACAGGTTCCGCAGGAGACGATCACTGTCTTTATATCCAGGTAGTTCAGTGTATTGGCAACCCGGTGAAAGAGAACCCGGTTGTCGGTTGTAATACGTTTCGCAAGTTCAAACTGCCCCGCCGATTTCTGAGGATAACCGCAGCATACGTATTCAGGAGGAATAACCGTTTGTACTCCCAGGTCATACAGCATCCCCAGTGTGGCCAGCCCGATCTCGGTAGAAATTCTTTCCGATCCACAACCCGGAAAATAAAATACTGCGTCATTGTCATCGTTATTCATAGAGGGATTGCGGATGATACTCACATACTCGGACGTGTTCAAATCGAGCATGCTGCGAAGATCCGGACCATGTATTTCAGGCAACGGTTTTTTCAAAGAGTGCGTCATCTGAGTTTTTACACTCATTGGACCTGTCGTGGAAGGCGGAAGCTCTCTTCCCACTCCGACTGTATGCCGCAACATTGAATGAGCCGTGCGCTGGAGAAAGAACCCAGGTTTTATGACAATCTTTCGAAGTGCGCTTACAGCGGAAGGAGATGTAACATTCAAAAACTTCATGGCTGCCTTTGATGCCGGATTACTTCGTTTCTGATCCAACCCTTCGAGGATAGTTCTCATGCGAATTGTAACATCTCCAAAATCAATATTTACGGGACATGGAGTGAAACACTTATGACAGATGGAACAATGGTCCGCCACATCATTCATCTCTTCAAAATGCTGCAGTGATACTCCGCGGCGGGTCTGCTCCTCGTAAAGAAAGGCTTCTGTCAGAAGTCCTGCTGCCAGAATTTTATTACGAGGTGAATACAATAAGTTGGACCGCGGGATATGCGTACTGCACACCGGTTTACATTTACCACAGCGAAGACAGTTTTTTATATCATCATTGAGAGCGCCAAGATCACTTGCTTCCAGAAGCAACGCTTCCTGTTCAAGGAGTCTCAGTGACGGTGTGTAGGCTCTATCGAGATCCGAGATCGAATCGGGCATTAATTTTCCGCGGTTCCAGCGGCTGTCGGGATCAACTCTCCTGCGGTATTCTGCAAATTTTTCAAGACGTTCCCGGTCCATATATTTAATTTTTGTTATACCGATACCATGTTCTCCCGAGATTACACCTCCGAGGGAGAGGGCCAGGTGAATCACCCTGTCCACAATATGATGGGCTTCACCGAGCATCTCATAATCATTTGAATTCACCGGAATATTTGTGTGTACATTCCCATCTCCGGCATGCATATGAGTCGCAACAAACAATCGACCGGAACGAATACCGGCATGAATTTTATCCAGTTTCGTGCGAACAAAATCAAGTCGGCTTCCTGCAAATATCTCCTTGAGAGGTCCTTCAATCTCTTTACGGTATGAGATGCGTAAATCGCGTCGGAGCATCAGGTCAAATACAGTCTCACCTTCTCGTATGAGCGAAGCAATGTCCGGGTGGATAAAGCCTTCAATCACATCCACAGAACTGTCAAGATGTTCCATGATTCGCATCCAGCGGTCGCGAATTTTAAGAAGGTGAACTTTCGCAGCTTCCCGTTTTGCGGTAAAAAATACCTCGCTCTCATCGCTTCGTTCATAATCACGGGATTTATAGAGTTCGGGCATGTCGCTGCTCAGGTATTCAAGAACGGCATCCACCATTTTCATTTTATTGCTCGTGGACAATTCGATATTCATCCGCTCAATGCCTCGATTGTATTCATTGAGGCGCTCCAGCGGGATCACAACATCTTCATTTATCTTAAAGGCATTTGTGTGAGCGGCGATAGCAGCTGTATTGGATCTCTCCTTCCAGAAGTTGGCTCTCGCTTCCGGTGTGACAGCAATAAACCCTTCGCCCCCCCTCTGGTTTGCCATCTGCACAATAGCCGCTGCAACACGGTCAACTTCCTGCTCATCGTCGCTGCCAATATCGCTCAGCAGCATCATTTTGGGAGACTCTCTTCTGGATGTCTTGGTTGTATATTTTACAGCACGAATATAACGTTCATCAAGGTGCTCGAGACCCAGAAGAGTAACTGACGGATCTTTATCCACACTATCTTTGATTTCCACAATCGCCGGCACTGCCTTGCTCAATTCAGCTCCGAAAAACTCAAGGCATATGGTTCGCAGATGCTTCGGACGGGGATACAGAATAAATACGGCTGAAGTTATAATCCCATCGCATCCTTCTTTTTGAGCGCCGGGGATCCCTCCGAGAAATTTATCGGTAACATCTTTCCCCAGTCCCATTTTGCGGAAATTCTTACCGGGCATCTCGATAACTTCTTCCATCCCGACAGGAGTTCTGCCATCGGAGGAGAGATGTTTTACCTTAAAGGTCACAGTTTCCTGGTCATGAATTTTCCCCTGGTTATGATTTACTCTCTCGATCTCAATGAGTTCTCCAACAGGATTTACCATTCTCCAGCTTATCAGGTTATCCAGGGCTGTCCCCCATGCCACAGCCTTTTTACCGCCAGCATTCATCGATATGTTGCCACCAATTGTAGAAGCTGTTTGTGATGTTGGGTCAACAGCGAAAATAAATCCGGCTGCGTCCGCTCGGTCCGAAACAGTCTTTGTAACAACACCGGCTCCTGTACGTATACTGGCTACTGGAAGAGCAACGCCTGGTATGGATATTTGATCCACCTGGCCCATTGAGATAAGTTTTTCTGTGTTTATGATTACTGTATTTTGATGAAGGGGGATGGCGCTCCCCGTATAGCCTGTTCCTCCGCCGCGTGGAATAATGTTCAGGTCAAGGTCGATACAGGCGCGGACAACTTCAGCAACTTCCTCTTCTGTATCGGGGCTGATCACACACAGCGGATATTCAACACGCCAGTCTGTTGCATCCGTTACATGAGAAACACGGGCCAGGCCGCTGAAGTCAATGTTGTCTTTCCGGGTAACTTTTGAAAAGCGTTTCACAATTTTGGTGCGGGTTTTACGCTGTTCCACAAACCAGTTCTCAAACTCCTGGATGGATTTTCTTGTTCGAGTGATCAGTTCGAGTGCCAGTTCATTTCCCTCGGCTCTGTTTGCAACCTGATCCAGACGGTGATGAAGTGCATGGCTCAGGCTTTTCCAGCGTTTTTCGTTCTGAAGAAGATCATCCTGCAGATACGGGTTGCGGCTTACAACCCACATATCACCAAGTATTTCAAATAGCATCCTGGCGGAAGTACCGGTTCTTCTCGTTGATCTTAGCTGATTTACAGTCTCCCAGGCATCACTGCCCAGATACCGTAAAACAATTTCCCGGTCTGTAAAAGATGTATAGTTGTAAGGAATCTCTCTAATGCGTGCTTCTTTAGAAACGGTCATGGATATTTATGCTCCCTGGGAAATGTGTATATAAATATAAGACAAAAAAATTGGATCCTGAATTACTCTCTATATTAAATGCAAAAATCACCAACGATTTGAAGCTTACCTGTGTGAAATCTACCGGTGGTTTGAGTCATGGTAGGAATCTTTGCAGATATTTTACCACTTTGACCGGATTTCAGTCAGTTTGAAGAATCAATTTTCTGTAATCAGTAACTGAATGCATGATTGCAAATCCCTGTATCAAGGTCAAAGGAATTGTGCTATAAAAATAAAATCCTCCGGAGACTCTTCTGGAATGGTTCTATTATTAGACTTAGATTGCTGACAGGCGTTACAAGTCAAATTACATTTAATCAAAGAAAAATCAGAGCTCTCTGCTCATAATAACTGATGGGAGGAGCTGCTTCCCTCTCCCGTCCAAATAAGAGTTGAGTGGACCAATACATACAATAATGAGTTTATCCGAGTAATTGTTGTTAGTAAAAGTAATCCGTAAATATTAGACCATATATTTCTCATCTTAATTTGACACCGGATTCTGACATTTATTATGATAATTTCAGACAATCGTTTATAAAATATTTGTCTTTTGTGTAAAATCGCGCCTTAAAATTGTTTTTTTATTGTGAGAGAACAGTTTTCCCGGACATAGACAAAAGAACTTGCCTCTTTTATCCGATATGAGACGTAGGGACGCACTATGCAGCTGTATGACGCTGTATTTCCTGTACGGTGCAAATGGGCAGGCAACCATGTAAAAATGATTGATCGTGCGCACATAATGTAGCATTCCGGAAACCAAAGAGTTCTTGCTATTTCCGGCTCATGCAACTATTTTTTACTGTAAACTAACGGAGACTCAATATTGAGTGATACACCCCACAAAGATGAGATTTCTTCAAATCCGGCTGCGCCATTTCGGATTGATATGGATATCAATCCGGAAAAGATGGCGGTGCGCATTCGTCTGCGCGGCCCCAGAAATCCCGGGGTTGATTTTGACTCAATAGTTGAACTCCTGAACGATCATGGAATTATTTTTGGTGTGGACACAACTTCCATACTGAAGCTCATAGAGCGCTATGAATCTGCATCATCAGGGGAAGTAATCGACGAGGTTGTAGCCAGAGGGAATCCTCCCATCCCCGGACAGCCGGGCAGAGTTGAAATTCTTGTAAAAGAATCCGAGCAGGTTACAATTGATGAGACCGGTCGGGCCGATTTCAGAAATGTGGAGAGATACAGGACTGTAGAAAAGGGGCAGACAGTCGCCAGGGTTATTCCCGGAGTCCCCGGCAAACCGGGTACCAATATTTACGGAGAGGAGGTCGTTCCTTCCTCTGTTGACACTCCTGCCCTGAAAGCCGGTAACAACATTGAAATTATCCCTGGTACCCATGATTATATTTCTCAGGTTCATGGAATATTCTCATATAAGAAAGATACAATTGAAGTAAATCCGGTCCTTGTAATCCCGGGAAGTGTTGGTATTGAGTCAGGGAACGTTAACTATGACGGCTCGGTCCAGGTCGGTCAAAATATCGATCGAGGCTCTTCGGTCCATGTCGAAGGTAATCTTGTTGTGGGCGGCGCTGTGGAGTCCGGCGATATAAAAGTGGGCGGTGATATTACAGTAAAGAAAGGTGTGAACACAAAACGTGACGGCATTATAAGAGTGACCGGTATTTTGAAAGCCGTTTATATCGATAACTCCAAAATCTCAGCCGATCAGGGTGTAATTGTAGATAAATCAATTATATCCACTCATATTGTAACACACGGGGATCTTTCACTCACAGGAAAAGGATCTACAATCAGCGGTGGTGAACTATATGTCTACGGTTCCATTGCAGCAGATGTCATTGGTAATAAAACTGAGACTCCAACCAAACTGGTTATAGGTGATCACTTTCAAAATCGTATGTATCTGGAGCTCCACTCAAAAGAGCTTGAAGCAAAACAAAAAGAGTATGAAAAAATTGCCGAGAAAATTGCAAAAATAAAGATCTATGTGCAGAGATCGAGAGGCAATATCCCGGTAGAGAAGAAGGCGGATTTTCGAGTCGTTTTTCAGGATTATAAAGAGATCACAGATAAGATAAAAAAGCTTGAAGAGCTTGTTCAATTCTATCGCTCCAATCGATACAATAAAAACAGCGTACAGATTACGGCAAGAGAGATCATACATCCAGGTGTGGAAATCCATTACAGGAATATGGTTGAGAAGATCAAAGCCCCCCTCAGCTCCTGTATACTCACCTTTGCCCCGGGTATGGAAAAACCGACTATGGACGCTTTTCGTCGATGATAATTGCAGAATCGGTTATATTAAAAAAAATCAGCCGAATTCTGGCAGTTCTTCCAGGTGTATTTTATCTCGTAAGCGCAATGGCCTGTCAGGCGTCCGGTCCTCCTTTTGAAACCCCTGATCCTGCGAACTTGCCTGCAGCAGAGATTGAAGGCCGCTATTATTTCAATCCTCCACGCGATATCTATGAAGATCCCATCGCCGGAGAGTTGTATGTACAAAAAGCGAGAAGTGGAAAATATTATTTCTCATTGCGAATCGCAGGTAAAACGACATGGAATCAAATCCGGATAAGATCCTACGAAGGGGTTGTCGTCAAATCTTCGGAAAACAAACCTCTGCTTCGCAGTCTGAAGTGTTATCTATTCGGCAAAAAAGAGTGGGACGGAAAACTTAAGCCGCTGGAGAGATGGGATTGCGAACACCTGGCCTTTCAACTTGAAAAACTTCCCCGGAACAGAGGGTATAGAATTCTGTCCGATGCATGGAGTGAAAATGGTGACATGCTGGTTGAGACCGATCTTATGCGAACAATAAAGCAGGGAGCTTCTCCGTTATCTCATTTCTCCGGGACGTTGCTTTTTGAGCAATCAGATGGTTCAAAATCGTACATAATCTGGGGAACAGGTGCCGATCGTTTTTTCAAAAAAGGAAAAGTTGTTAAAACAAAGAATATGGATGGAAATCCCGGGCCGACACTGACCATGCTGGAAGGTCTCGATGATTTTATTCTTTGCTCTTCACAGGATACCCTTCCTGACATTACGGATAACGAAGATCAAGAACCGGAACCATTCTTTGTTCATTTACAGCGATAGTCCGAAGCGTTTTTCTACCTCAAGATCTATTATCCTCCAGACCAATTACAGAGACGCGCTAATATTTATGAGCCAGAGACCGACAGAAAAAATTGTAACGATTCAGGATCTATACAGTGTCATGGATTTTTCCGCGCATATTCGGCGGGAGGCTCTGTCCAGGATAAAAAAGAATAGAGAGGTTATAAAAGCAGGCGAGATTCTGGATTCGATTATTGCATTAATCGAGTCCTCCACCAGGGAAGGTGATCAGTTCCTCTTCGACAGCGGAAACGGTACCACATGTTATATTGATCTTACAACAGAATTGATGGAGTTAAGACGTGATGTGACTTTTTTCAAGATGGGCCTTCCCGGTCTGCTTGAGGACATAAGGGAGCACTCCTCTGTTGATGATCGAGCACTGCAGGACTTGCTGCAATTCAAACCTGACCTGTTCGTAACGGACAGAGATGGAACGATAAGTCACTATTCGAATTTATACGGTATTTCGCACCAGGCAGCCTACAATGCAAAAATCCTTATCGACTTCGCATCACATTTTACAACGGCCCCTGTAATACTCACATCCGGCCCAATGGAGGGTCCTGGCATTCGTGATCTGTCGGTCTTTCCCGATAATGAGTATATGCTCGCCTCTTCCAAGGGACGCGAATATCTGGACGGCAAAGGAAATATTACTGAAACTCCGCTTACTTCCGTGCAGAAGAGAGCTCTGGACACTTTAAATGAAAAAATTGAGATCCTTCTGCAGCATCCCGATACGGCATACTTCAGGTTCATTGGTTCCGGATTTCAAAAAAAGTATGGTCAGACAACCATTGCCCGTCAGGATAAAGCCAGGTCTATCCCCGAAGATGCATCATTGAAATGGAAAGAGAAGATCGAGCAGCTTGTAAATGAGGTGGACAGAGAGAACGCCTTATTTCGCATTGAAGATACGGGAAAAGATATTGAAGTTCATCTTGTAAAGGACCCAATGAATCCCGGCGCCAGTGAGTTTACGAAAGGAGATGGACTGGAATTTATCCTGAAAACCGGGGATATTCATCCCTCTGGAAGGATTCTCATTGCGGGCGATACTCCGTCTGATTTGCCGATGGTGGATGCATCCCTCCGTATCGGTCTGGAACCGCTCCTTTTTCTTATTGATTATACAGGTGTTTCAATTCCTTCTCAAAAAGAGATGGGATGCCCGGTCTACAATCTGACTTCTGTAGACTCATTTCTGCTCCTTCTTGAATCCTACAGCTGCAAAATTTAATATCACAATCATGAATAGATGAGAGGTCTCCGGAGCAGTGTTCTCACACTATCACTCCAGTAGCAAGCGGGGATGCACAGGCCTGATACTCCCATAACAATCTCAAAATGAGACAATAGTATGCCAGATGACGCAAACATAATCAACCGGTATTGATTCAATTCATTGACAGTTAACGCCTGCGTTTATCAGGTGTTCGAATATTGAGCTGCATACAGGTCACAGTGTGAATAAATTTTTATACAACTATAATGAATATTTCTGGAGTAATTATTGACACTTTCCGAGAAAATATCAGCCTGGAAAGTAACGTGCTTCTCCATTAGAAATTCCAGGCAACTTCTACTGTCAGATTTTGCCAAAGTCGGGGCAAACGTAATACCTTTTCTTTGGGCATCTTCTCTATTTGCCGATGAGCTGGCCGAAATAAATCCATTCTATTCTGATGGATCCGGCATCCCTGTCCCCTACGAATTTGCCGGTATCTCTGTAATCGTGATCGCTGTATTCCTTCTTTTGCACAAGAACTCTATTGCCGTAAACAATCGTCCGATAAGGCCGGAAGCCGATAGCCGATTGATCGGGACCGGTGGTTATGATGTAATCGGAAACACACATTCAAATGGAAACCCTGTTCATATGGATGGCCTTTACAGATCGCTTGCTGAAAATTTGCAGGATGGTTTGATCGCACTCTGTGAAAATCGAATCACGTATATAAACAATGCTGGCAAACAGATTTTCGCAAAGCATGGATGTGATATGATCGGAACAAATATTCTTGATTTTATTCATCCGTCTGATCACTTACCCTTTCATGATGCAATGAATGAACTTGTAGAGAACCGGATACCCGGGATTGAAAAGGAGCTACAACTGCTTACGGATGAAAAGGACCTGCCTGTATTTGTCAGTATCCATGCAAGTGCCATACATACGGGCCATTGCAAACATAATATTATTGGTACCGTTAAAGATATAACTCTTTACAAATTGTTGAATAAAGAAATTCAGGAGAGAGAACAGCGTTATCGTGATCTAATTGAAATGTCCCCCGAAGCGATTCTTGTGCATAGAGATAATCGTATTCTGTTTTGCAACAATGCCCTGCGAACACTGGCTGAAATAGACGAATCCTATCAAATTCAAAACATCGATATGTCTCACTTTTTTCCGGGTATCCTCCCGCTGCCCGCTTCCGATTTTGAAAAATCATACACCCATCCCCTGGAGATGAGAACATTCAAAGGAAAAGTAAAATCACTGGATGCTCTGTGTGCAACGATCGATTATAACGGATCCCCGTCCAGTCTCCTGCTTTTAAGAAAGGAAAGTGACATGCCGGATACAAACAGTGGATTCAAAGAATTATGCAAAAACAATGATCTAATCCTGCAGGCTGCCGGTGAAGGAATCTATGGTGTTGATCGTCATGGTAAGATAACATTTGCAAATCCTACTACACTAAAATACTTCGGGCACAAAAAAGAAGATATAATCGGAAAAGACCAGCATGAACTTGGAATCCATCTGCACGATAAAACATCCTCAAGCGGTAAAGACGAGTGCCCCGTAATAAAGACAATCCAGGACGGGACCATCCGAAACGTGAACGAAGATTACTTTATTACAGAAGTGGGTACCCGGTTCCCTGTTGAATACACTGTAACGCCCATTCTTGTTTACGGTGAATCACAAGGTGCTGTTGTTATTTTTCGAGACATCACAGAAAGAATCATCGCCGAAAAAGAACTCAGGCTTACAAAAGCACTCTTTGAAAATACAGCGGAAGCAATGATGATCACCGATGCCTCTCAGAAAATTATCGCTATCAATCCGGCTTTCAGCAGAGTGACAGGATATCCGGAATCCGAAATCCTCGGGAAAAAACCGGGTGTATTGAAATCAAAAAGGCACTCCGCTAATTTTTATAAAACAATGTGGGAAGAAATTCACACAAAGGGGCACTGGAGAGGAGAAATCTGGAACAGGCGAAAGAGTGGAGAGATTTATGTACAACGTCTGACACTCTCTGCGATCAAGGACCCCATGGGAAAGACCATAAATTATATCTCGGTTTTCAGTGATATTACAAAAGAGAAAGAAGAGGAGCTGGAGACAAAATATCGAGCCAACCACGATGCCTTAACGGGACTTTCCAATCGAAGCAATCTGAAAGAAAGAATGGAAAATGCAATTCATCATGCGAAACGAAAGCGACAAAAGCTTGGCATCCTGTACATTGATCTGGATTTCTTCAAACTTGTTAACGATAATTTCGGACATATTGCCGGGGATCGTGTTTTGATTTCGGTTGCCAGTATACTGCAGAAATGTACAAGACAGTCCGATACTGTGGCGCGTGTTGGTGGAGATGAATTTGTTCTTGTTCTGGACCTGGAGGACCATGATCCGGTATCTACCACTCTTCCCGTGTTGAACCGAATACTTGAAAACATGGGACATTCTCAGGACTGCGAAAATATTTGTATAAAGATTGGGTGCAGCATTGGAGTTTCCATATATCCGGACAACTCAGAAAATATCGATGAGCTGATTGACTTTGCTGATCGGGCGATGTATATAGCCAAAAAAAAGGGTGGAAATACATACACCTTCTTTGATAGGAAATGACAACATGTCATAACAATATCTCCTGGATACCTGAAAAAATCCCTCAGACAGGACGGAAAAATCCGGAATCGGCACATTTATTTTGAATCTCTATAGCTTTCGTAACTGCCCGGAAAATCAACACCCCTCTCCATAACATGAACTTTACTGTGCAGGGGTACAGGAGTTCTTTGTATTACAGGGCCCACGGAGGGACCGCAACAGGACAGGGATGGCCACTTGTTCCGACAATGAAAAAGGACTCCTATTCCTCAATCACATACAACGTTTTGATTTGTTTCAAACTTTCTTTGCATAAAAATCATATTTTGCTTTCAGAATCACAAATTATGTAGAAAATGGTACCGATGAAATTCAAAGCAAAAGCAATAGTAAAAAAAGGCGAATGGGTCCTTGTCTTAAAAGATGGCGAAACGGTTTTTGCCGGTGAAGGCCTGGAAAGTATAACGGATTTAATGGATCGTCTGAGAGATGAGATGACCCGCCGCGGCTGGACGGAGATTGAGTTTGAAGAGATGGATGACAGCATAGATGAGGTCCAGCTTGTAATACATAAAGAAGTCTTCGATTAGAATAATTACGACTTTCTGCAAACGGAAAAACTTCAACGGGTATTTTTACCTGATGTTTTTACAAATTCTGCTGCATGAAATTATCAAGATCCGCCCGTCAGACGTAATCTGAGACGAATCTGGAAACATGCTCCAGCAATTCCGTTCCAGGCCGTAATCGTTCCATGAAGGCTTCGCTCTATAATATTTTTTGACATATACAGACCTATACCTGTGCCTTTTGTACCTTTCGAGGTTACGTAGGCCCGAAACAGTTCAGGAAGTATCTCGTCCGGGATCCCTCCCCCGTTATCACATATTTCAAGGATCGCAAACTCACCCTCTTTTAGAATCTTAAGCCATATTTCTCCGTGGTACCGGGGGCCGGCATCCTCTCGCTTTTGGTGTATGGCATCCCTGCTGTTATTCAGTAGATTCAAAATTACCTGTTTGAGTTCATTGGCAGGGCCAAAGACTTTTATATCTCCTTCGAAATGCTCTGTTATATGGACTTCGATTCCATGATTTCGCATCTGTGAAGAGAGGAGCCTGACAATATCTCTTACTGCTATTTCAAGCCGGAAGAATGCCTCTTCGTGATCAGACTTAAAAAATCTGCGAAAATCATCAATCGTCTGAATCAGGAATTTTATCTGATACATTGTGCTTTTAACGAACTCATTCAGGAAAGACTCATCTACCTCTCCAACATGCCAGGCCTCTTCCAGATCCTGAACAATCATTCCGATTATGTTTAAGGGCTGCTTCCACTGATGTGCAATCGCTCCGACCATCTCTCCCAGTTCTGCCAGTTTCGATTGCTGGATAAGCATCTCACTTTGAACTGTTTTCTCGTATTCAAGAGCTTTTCTCTCTGTAATATCTCGAATTCCAGCCAGCACGGTTGTTCGTTTCTGAAACAGAAACAGACTGAGATTCACTTCAACCGGGATATATTTCCCCGAAGAATCCTTCATTTCGGACTCATATACAACATAGCCATCTTCTCTTAGCTGATCCAGAAATGATTTAATAACCGGGATTGTATCCGGCGATTCAAAATCGGAAACAGACATAGAGGTAATCCGTTCCCTGGAGATGCCCAGTAAATCAATAGCCCGGTTATTCGCCTCAAGGATTTTACCCGGACTTGTGTCATCCTGAAGTTCATAAATTAACATAGCATCCGCGCTACTATTGAATATAAATTCATATTTGCTTTCGCTCGCCAGACGGCTGGCAATCTCTTCTTCAACTCTGACTTCCAGATGCTCATTCAAGATTTTGATCTGCTCTTCAATTATCTTCTGTTCTGTGATATCCAGAGCAACTCCTACAACTCCTCTCATTTTACCGTGATGGTAGGGTGACTTGAAAATCAAGAAATCCCTTGTATAACCCTCGGATCCTGTCAGAGTCGCTTCATAGTGAACGGATCTCTGATGGTTCAAAACATCATTAAAATAGGCACCCAGTCTTTCTTCCATGTCTTTGCTGAACATTTCACCGAGAGATTTACCTGTTATTTCCCCCCTGGTCACTCCGAAGAACTCTTCGAAGCTGCGGTTCACTCCCAGGTATTTTCCTTCGGAATCTCTATAGTACATGGGTGCGGGAATACCATCAATGATCGCCTGCAAGAGTATCAGGTTTTCCTGAATCTGTTTTTCAGAGTCTTTTATAATTGAGACATCTGCCACAAAGGCGAATGCACCGGCAAAACCTCCACTCGCATCACGAAGTGACGTTGCGTGCATAATTACGGGAATCGTCCGTCCGTCTCGATGTATCAAATCAACTTCATAATTTCTTCGGCTTGAGTTTTCATCCCATGAAAACCCGTAAGCAACTATGGACAGATCGCTTCCCGCAATAAATTCATTGGGGCTTTTCCCGATCAGGTCCTTTCTTGGATGACCGATCAGTTCGCATAGAGATTCATTTACATCGACAGTCTTTCCGTCACTGTCCAGGAGCCAGAATCCCTCAGACGAAGTATCAATCATAGTTCGATATCTTTTTTCGCTAAAATCCAGCGCCGCCTGAAACGCGTAACGTTCCGAGATATCGCGAACGGCAATAATTCGTAAGGATCGATTGTTCTTCTGTACTGTCTTTTCTCTTACCTCCGCATGAAAGACACTTCCATTCTTCTTTATACATAAAGTCTCTACGGGAGGTGACGGAAGAGTCGCTTCGGACAGACTTACATCATCGTATAACAATCCAGGATACCCGTTAACGGTCAAGCTTCGAAGATCATGCTTTACAAATTCATTATGCGCATAACCGAACATAAGAGTGGCAGTCGAATTAACATCGCTTATGTTCCCGTCAGTGGTAACAATGACTCCTTCGAATGTAACATCCGAGAGCAAACGGAACCGCTCCTCACTCTCTTTTAACGACCGCTCTGCATTGACTCTGGCCGTGATATCATGAATAATGGAGAATAATAACCTGCTTCCTTTTATCTCAACGGGTGATGCGTACACCTCAACTTCCCGGGTGGTCCCATCCGATATTTTATGCTGGAACTGAAACTGATTTGTATCACCTGAAAGGGCACTTTTTATGAATTTCTTTACATCGTTATCGGACGACTTACTAATATCAAAAATTGTCATTCCGGTTAACGACCGGTGATCGTATCCGTAAAACACACAGGCAGCATGATTTGCATCGACAATCTGCCCCTGATTTCCGGGGTCGAGAACGATTCTCATTGAGGAATGACGATCAAACATCTGCCTGAACTTTTCGGTCAGAGTTTCGAGTTCAATTTCAAGAAGCCCTGTACGCTTCAATGAAACCCGATAATTCTCTTCAAGTTCTTCCCGGCTCAGCTTTGATAAGTCTATTTGATCATTATCTGTCATTTATTAAACGGGTTCTTTTTCAACTCCGTCCCTGTTCCACATTATACCGAAATGTCTCCAATCGGTAAACCGAATTTTCCTTGCAGCGAGGTCTTTATAAAATGAGTCTGCTAAGATGTCTTCGCTGCCCCCGCTCATTCTTGCATCCGCATCTCCGCGCAGAAAAGAGATTCTGGATACTCTTGGATTCCCATATACTATTGAATCGACATCCATTGATGAAATACAACTTGAGGATGAAAACCCACAAGAAATGGTAATCCGGCTCTCAGGAAATAAAGCTGATGTGATTTCGAGCATATACCCTGACGCAACTGTAATTGGAGCGGATACGATTGTCATATCCCCATCGGGTAAGATTCTCGGAAAACCGGGAAACAGGAGCGAAGCAAAAAGCATGCTCACCCTTCTTTCCGGAAAAACACACCAGGTCTGTACGGGTGTGACTGTCATCAATAGAAATCACTCATTCTTTCATTCAAGAACAACATGGACATCTGTAACCATGCGTTCTGTATCAGACGAAGAAATTGACCTTTATGCGAATGACGGAGAGGGTCTGGACAAAGCGGGCGGATACGCTATCCAGGGGAAAGCTTCGGTTTTTATAAAATCGCTGACAGGCGATTACTGGAATGTGGTTGGCCTTTCACCGGCCGTTCTGTCAGAAATTCTTGTGGCCTGTGGATATCCTCCGTTCCAGGCCAAAGAGTAATCATTATGGGGCTTTACATGCAGCCAGTTGTCCGGCATCCCTCTTGTGAATATAAATCGGAAGAGTCGTCTGAAGCCCGTCAGTCAGATCTTTAATTCGACTGCTGCTGGACGGGTGAGTGGACATAATTTCCATAGGTTCATTGCCTCCGGACATCTCGCTCATGTTTTTCCATAGGATTACACTCTCCTTCGGATCAAATCCGGCCTGAGCCATCAACATCTGACCGATCTCATCGGCCTCGGACTCATGCGTTCTGCTAAACGGGAGGAGGACTCCATATTGAGCGCCCACACCGATAGCGCCGAGAATCAACTCCCTATGCTCTCCCCCGAGAAATCCCTCCAGAAGGGATAGACCGGACTCCATACCCATTTGTTGAGAGACTCTCTCATGGGAGTGCCGGGCAATTACATGACCGACTTCATGACCCAGTACAGCTGCCAGCTGATCGGCATTCTTTGCAACTCGAAAGATACCCGTATGAACTCCTATCTTTCCGCCGGGCAGAGCAAATGCATTCGGTGTGGAATCACGGAAAACAACAACTTCCCAGCTTCCGACTTCGGTAGGATCATCGGCCACTCTTACTATTGCATTAGCCACGCATTTTACATATGCATTAACGGCACTTCCGGTCTCAATGGATGTTTGAGCCTTAATATCTGCAAAGGCTTTCTGACCCATTTTAATCATATCCTGATCATTTACTAGAATGACCTGATTTCTACCCGTTGGAGATGTCGCACAGGAGACAGCCCATGAGAAACCCAGAAGAACAAGAAAAAATATAATAAATCGAAAAGAAGTATTTCGAAGCATGATCTAATAACCTCCATCGGGCGGGAAAACTGCCCGAATCGTCTTGATTCTACCATCTATAATTTCCGATATACAAAATGTCAGTACTTATTTTTATGAGAAGCCCATACTGATGATAAGCAAAAATTGAGTTAATTCCGGTAGACAGATACACAGTGTCGGTATTCTTCTGAGAACAACCCGGATCCGATGCAAAAATCATTTTGATACTCACACTCGCTGCCATGAGAATTATACATGTTTTATTACCGGTATACGTAATATTATGAAAAGCACATTCAATCGAAAATTACTGATTCATTTTTTGAGTTCACTCTGCCGGGAGATAGATTCCCGGGGGCTGCGGCTTGTCGATGAACAGGGAAAAACAATCGCAAAATGTGGTCACGCAGACCGGACAGACCCCGCCTTTGCCTTTTCCAGTTATAAACTGCATGTCGGGAAAGATGCAGCAAGCATATCCACTGATGAGCGCAATGCGATACGCAGTGCTGGTGACCTCCTGTCAATTTTAATACAGGATATCCGGGAAGCGGATCCAGTAATTGCTGAAGCGTCTTCCCGACCGCTTCTCGGACAGGTTCGAGCTTCACATCTGGTCCGATCTTTTCTAATACTCGTCAAGAGCTATGAGAACAGATTCTCTCTGGTTTCCCATTATGAAAAAATACTGAGCCTGAGCGGAGATATTCTTGAAGCGGATAATCATGACCATGTACTGGAAATTATTATAAGCACAATAGGCGGCGCATTGCAAGCGGAAGGAGCCTCACTGATTCTGACAGACCCGCGAACAGATGAGCTCTATTTTCATACAATAACCGGATCACAGAAATCCCGGATAAAAAAGATTAAAATCCCGCCCGGCCAGGGAATTGCGGGAAGCGTGGTTCGTTCTGCAACCCCGGAATTAATCACAAAGGTTTCCGAAGATAAACGTTTCTATTCCGATGTGGATAGAACAACAGGTCAACAGACAAGAGATTTGATGGCAGCACCAATTTTCGCACGGGAACGTGTCATCGGTGTCGTGGAGGTCGTTAACTCAAAAAATGAACTCGGATTCAATGCTGATGACCTTGAGTTTCTTACACTTGTGTCAAGACATATCGGACTGCTCATTGAAAATGCACGAAACAAAGAGGATTTGAACCAATCACGCCTGGATCTGGACCAGAGGCTTGTGGAACTCAATTCTCTGTACGAAATTATTGAGTCAATGGATAAGTCCCCGACACTTGAGGACTTTCGCAACAGATTATTAAGATCATTATTGAAACACCTGAAGTTTGAAAAGGGTTCTCTCCTGTTTCCGGACGAACAAATGACAAATCTGACGGAGGTGGGTGGTCTTGTCTACAGGATGGGCGAGATTGATTCCGACACAACGAACTTTTATTATAAAAACGTTAAGGATATTATTATCTGGCTTACGGAAAACCATGAGCCCTATATGTTTACCGGCATGTCCGAAAGAAGAGCGACAAGTGGACTTGCAAAAAGATTCTATGAAGAGAATCCGGAAATGGCAAATAGCGGTCCTGGAATATGGATACCCGTTATTGATGCAGAAACAAAACGTCTTTCATACATTATTTCCCTTGTGAACTCTATAGGTTCCAGTGGAGCCCGCGCAGTAGATTTAATTTTTCACCGAAGTCTTACATCGCTTGCAGCGAGTATAGAGAGAAAGTTTCATCACAGGGCGGGTGAAAAACAAAACGATTCTGATCGCCAGAAAATAGCGCCCCCCGCCCCCTCTCTTGCCGGCAGAACCATTCAATCTGTTGAGAGAATGATACTGCTCTCAATTCCAGGCGACAGCCTCACAGAAGAGGCAAAGCAATTACTGGAAACCGATGGAGAACGAATAGTAAATCCGGATGATACTTTGCGAGAAGTATACCGTTACGATGTTGGAAGTACGACGAAAGCAAGAAAAGTCGTCGATACAGCTCTTGCGATAAAACAAAAATTAAAAGAACTCAGTGATTCCATAATTGTACATGCAGGTCCTCTGCACACAAATCCTGACAATACAAACTATACAAACGGTGAAAATGCGCTCGCTGATATTCAGAAGATTGCCAGTTCAGCAAAAATATTCGAGGTGGATATTCTTATAACGGATATCTGCCTTGATGAACTGCAGGATAAGGAAGTCCCGACCAGGGAACTTGAACAATTCAGGTCAAAAGAGGGACAAAAACCAGTCACGCTTTACGAACTTCTCGATACAGACTCAGATATACTGAAATTTCATGACCAGTGGGATATGGCGCTTGACAGCTATCGAAAAATGGACTTCTTTCGTGCATCCATTCTTTTCTCGGGCCTCAAATCCGGTCTGAGCCAGGATGTGCCTGCATCTGTCTATATGGATCGATGTTCGGATCTTATCTCCTCTCCCCCATCTCCCATCTGGAATCATTTTTTGAAGTGGACCGGTGAATCAGGGTATTTTGATGATGTTTCAGAAAGTAAAACAGATAAGGGAGAAGAAGAGGGAAAAGCATCATGACCGAGACAACCAATCGCGCACACGTTCTACTGGAAGCGTTGCCCTATATAAAAAATTTTTCCG
>JBNKQE010000008.1:0-34315 GCA_050295715.1 Leptospirales bacterium | reverse complement strand
GAGCTCCGAAGGACAGAATGCCATAAGAGAGGCTTATGAATTATTATTCCAGTCGAACCAGCCGATCAAACTTGCTCTGGAGAAATTAAAAGCTGCCGGAAGTGAAATACAGGAAGTTTCACTGCTAATTCAATTTATTGAATCAAGCCAGCGAGGACTGAGTTACTGAACATTCAGAGACTTACCGGGCAAAGTCCTGGGCACGTTCCAATGCAAGACACTATGAAATCTCATGGTAATATATAAGAAGGAAATGCAATAAAATCATCTCACTTTTCTCTCGTTACATTACGCGAGAGGCAACACAATAATATGTTATAATCTTTCGTCAAATCACTAATAGAGTATTGTAGGTGACAATCCGAAATTACTCTATATATTTTATAATAAGGACGGTAGCTTATGGAAAATGCTGAAGAAATTAAAGGTAAAATCAAAGAGGGTGTCAGCCAGCTTCGAGAAGAGGCAGAACACTTTCAGGGAACTGCTCGTGAAAAAATGAAGCATCTCCGTGGCAAGGTGGATGTTTACAGGGATGAAGCGAGCGAACTACTTGATAACACAAATGTATATATCAAAGACAATCCTCAAAAATCTACGATCATTGCAGGCTTATCCGGCTTTCTCATGGGGATATTTATCGGGCTTCTAATCCGTGGTCGCAACTGAACAAATCACCAATAGCAAACCGGAACAGGTCAGGTTCGACAGCATATTGAGATAACCGGAAAACGATTGCATTGCTCTCGTTTTTCCGGCATCGTAAAACATTCGCCACGAAACAGGACTAAAACTCATGAAAGACTCGGAAAGATCAGAAAGAAAGAAATCGGATGAAGCAAAACGCTCAAAGGATAAGGAGAGCGAATCACGCTACAGACCGGTCGTGGAAAACCTGATCTTATTCGTGTTGAACAAGAGCCGATGGTTCAGAACGGTTCGGCGTGTCGTTGAGGACGAAGCACGGGAACGTGGAGGACTTGCCCTTCGCGGTTTAGTCTTCCTTGTAGCGGGTCTAAGCTTATTTGCCCTGACGCTGACTTTACTGATTCTACTTCTGATCCTTGTTATCAATATTTTTTTCGATGACCTTGTAATTTCCGTAGCCATTGTCCTTATCGTTACACTTATAATGAGTGCTCTTTTGCTGTATCTTACAGCTCAATCATTTGGAAAAGCTTTCGATATGAGCGAGCTCGAACAAAAGAAGAAAAGGTTGAGAAAAACAAGGAAATCGACAGCATCAGGAAGCACAGAGCACCGATAGAGTTAATAAAATAGTATTCTCTATGTCAGCGACTTTCCGAATACACAATCAGATAGTCTGCAGACATATCATTCACTCCTGCAAAGCACTATCTGGCTTTTTTTGACTGGGATCATACATTCAGAAAATCTAATAGTGCGCCCGTCCTCTTCCGGATATACTTCTATAATTTTCAGACTATCACCATCTATTGAAGCAGATTCATAACTTCCCGGGATCCTCAATTTGATTTGAGACCGGGTATCAATATAATCCGATTCAAGAAGTTCAATATCTATCGTGAGATTACCTTTACGGTCACACTTTCCAGTCAGAGCTATAAGGGTTCTTAATTCGGAATCGCTGTGTGAATCATCGAGAACCATATATCCGGTGACCTTCCGGGCTGGATATAGCTCAAAACCAATCGCACCTTCCGTAAGAGTTTCAAAAGCATTTCGCCCGGGTATTGCCACAGGAATCGCACATCCGGCTTTTACAAACAATGGGAAATCAGCTGAATCCAGTTCCATTAAGTGAATTTCGCTTCCTGAATATATCTTTCCATCATTATAAGAGTACCACTCGCCCGGGGGCAGCAATACATTCATTTGACGCTGTCCCTTTTTTAGTACGGGAAATGCCAGCAACGACTCCCCCAGGAGGAAAACATCATCCCGATGTTCCATCTCCGTATAATGAAAAAACAACGGACGAACAAGTGGAGTCCCCTTCCGTGCGGCTTCGTGTGCAAGATAATAGATATATGGAAGGAGATAGTACCGACGATAAATATGTTTGCGAATAACGTTAAGACTTCCCTTTGAAAAAGCCCACGGTTCATAAGCAACAGAGTAGAGAACAGTATGACTGCGAAAATAAGGCATCAAAGAGCCCAGCTGCAGCCATCGTACAAAGAGTTCATCATTTCGCCTTAATTTGAACAATCCTGGAAATCCGGGGAGACTGCCGGCAAATCCACCAACATCAGATCCCGTAAAAGACATTCCTGAAATACCAAGATTGAGGATCATACGAAGACTCTCCCTGAGATCTTTCCACGTCGATCTTGCATCTCCTGTCCAGAGAAAAGCGTTTCGCCCTATTCCGCTGTGACCGGCGCGGGAGAGTATAAAGGGCCTTTCACCTTTGCGAAACATACGAAAGGCATCCCGTGTGGATTCGGATTGATAAAGTGCATAGTGGTTTCGCTGGAGCAACTGGTTTCCCGCTTTGAAATACATCTTTTCATCGAGATTCCCTTTTTTACTCCCCATGCGCAGCACCGGTTCGTTCATATCATTCCAGATTCCTGAAACCCCGGCTTCAAACAGATAACGATGCAGATCCGCCCACCAGTTGCGAACATCCCCTCGCGAAAAATCCGGAAAAACTGTTTTACCAGGCCATACACGACCAATATAATCCTGCCCTTTTGATGTTTTACAGAATACATTTTCAATTTTACCTGACTTATAAATCTCAAAGTCGCTGACTGCGGCAATGCCCGGATCAACTATCGCAACAGTTCGTATTCCCTTAAGATCAAGCTCTTTATGCATTTTTTGGGGATCCGGAAAATTTTTAGTATTCCACGTGAAAGTCCGGTACCGGTCCATATAATGGATATCAAGGTGAATGGCATCGCATGGAATATTATACTCCCGCATCTTTTGTGCGATATGAATGACTTCGTCCTGCGTTCGATAAGACCAGCGAGATTGATGAAATCCCAGAGCCCAGGCAGGCGGCAGAGCAGGTTTTCCATTGATGTTTGATATTTGCTCAACAATCTCCTGTACACTCCCCTGTATTACAAACAAATCAACGGGCATAATAGTATTTTCAGGAAAAAATTGAAAAAAGGCGAAGTTCTCCTGCTCTCCGTCAGGATCCACTGTAATTGTAACTATTGCCGGGGTTGAAGTATGTAAATAAACTCCATATGTTCTCTCTTTCCCAATAACAAGTAAGAAAGGGAATGTAGCATACGAACTGTTTTTCTTATGATAGAACAGCGTGTCCTCATTAACCATTCTGTATTTAACATTATTTCTGAGTAGAGTCCCGGGAGCGGCTCCCAGACCATAGACTTTATCAGTAGACTTGAACTGGAGCTTTATATGTGGATTTTGGAACTTACCCGTAAAAAGGCTTCCGCTAACCACTTCGCCTGATTGACTTTGAATATTGAAATTTCCAAGCGATGGATCCATAATAAACCAGATCCCTTTTTTGGCGGAGCAGATTCGACCCTGTACATCTCTATAAACCGGTATCATCTCGGGTTCACTGTCTGTATACAGGGATGGCGACACAGGAAATGTCTCTACCTCACCGGGATGTACACAGACCCGGAAAATCGATGGTAAATATCTTGCTATCAGAACAGTATGGGCAAACATTATAATAATTCCACGCGTACAAATATGCACAGGGTTGCTTTCAGGGATAACCAACCTGATTATCAGTCGTATTCACTTGACAGAACTCTTTTTTTATCAAAAAGGGATTGTCATAATAATCAAATAACGTAATCAAACTAAATCGTCAAATACTATGGATCTGGAAAGCTTCGCAAAACATCGCAAGATTAAGACATACAACATTCCGGATAAGGGAGTGTACAGATGATATTTATTCCCCATCTAAAATATACTTATATTCCTGTTCCCATACCTGAAAAATTTGAAGACTTTTTTGAAAAAAAATTGGAAGAGAGTCATCTGGCTGGAGTGAGACCAGGTAATGAAGAGAGACTTCTAAGACAGTCAAAGTCAAAAACCAGATACGCTTTTTTATATATTCACGGTTTCGGAGCCTGCAGAGCTGAAGGCGAAGAAGTCATGGATCGTATCTCAAAAAAATACAGAGCCAATCTTTACTACCTCAGACTTCCAGGTCATGGAACCACTCCGATGGATCATGCCAGCCACTCATTTCAGGAATATCTTCAAACAGCAGAAGAGAGCCTTATGATGATGCATCTTCTTGGAGAAAGGATTATAGTTTTCGGAACCAGTATGGGTGGACTTATAACAACTTATCTGGCTTCCAGGCATCCTGATCGAATAAGCGGTATAGTACTGACATCCCCATTCTATGATTTTGTAAACAAATTCGGTAAAATGGCAGCGTATCCCGGGATGATCCATGTAATGAATCTGGTGATGGGTCCTGTAAGAAGAGCCGGCAGCGAAAGCGATCCGCCACCAAATCACAGGCTCCCCGGATATGATAACTACTGGTATCCTGAACAATACTACGGAGCCCTTCGTCCACTTGCGAGACTCAGGAAATTTGCAGCGAAACCTTCCATTTATGAGAGAATCTCAACTCCAGCCATGCTGCTTTACTATTACAGAGATCAAAAGAATCAGGACAACTCTGCGGAAGTAAAGACAATGCTGGAATTTTTCAGCAGATTCGGCAAGATTTCCCGCCATCATCCTCAGAGTCGTGCTATAAATATTCCACATGCGGATCATGTAATGATGAGCAGTTATGTACGTTCCGATTACGATCTTGTGGAATATGAGGTTTCTCGGTTTCTCGATGATCTAATGGAAGTCTCTTTTTCAAAAAGAAAAAGTTCTTTATCAAGAAAGGTAAAATCTGGATCAAGGTAGAGTCTGGTTCGATTGAAAAGTATTTCTAATGTAATTCCTAAAATCATTGCAATCGTCTCAGCGATTATTTTCATTCTGCGTATGTATGCAATTGCATATTCAGGATGTAGAATATTACTACTGGAATCAAAATGAGCAATAAAACACTGGTAATCATTCCCGCTTACAATGAGCAGGATACACTTGAAGAGGTTGTGACAAGGTCACTGGCATATGCGGATCTATCTGTTACGGATGACGGCTCAAAAGATGCGACACCCCAAATTCTCGCAAAAATAAAGAATGAATGCGATGCGGGGAAACACAAGCATCAGCTTCATATTATTACCCACGAAAAATCGACTCATATCCCCCGGGGCCTGCAGGATGGTATCCAGTATGGTGTTTCAAAAGATTATGATTTTTTCATAACAATGGATGCAGGTTTATCTCACGACCCGGATGCCTTAAAGGATTTCATAGATACAGACAGTTCCGTGGATGTTGTAATTGGAAGCCGGAAAAATGTGGAAAACGTCCCATTCTATCGAAGAATTGTGTCAAAGGGAGCTGCTCTGGTTGTAAATTATGCACTCACTCCTTCGTATTTCAACCTGTTCGGCCTCAAACTGAAAGACACTACCAGCGGATTTCGTAGATATTCAAAACGTGCGGCCGAAAAGATTGCAAACACAGAGCTTGAATCTAAAGCCTTTGACTTTCACATGGAAGCCCTTGCGATTTGTGTAAGAGAGGGAATGAGCGTAAAAGAGATCCCGATCACATATGTATTTTCCAACTCCTCCTTTAACCGAAAAGTTTTGATGCTCGGGTTGAAATTCGGATTGCACCTTATAAATACAAAAAAAAGACATAGAGCGAAGTGAAGATGTTCGCACAAAAAGTTAAATATTATACGAATATTATTTGGGTCGCGCTGGAAAATCTTTCCATAACGAGGATCATCCTGATTCTGTTTATCGTTTATGGTATTGCAACGATTGGACACCTGGCCCGCTATGAGTTTAATCCGAGTTCACTGATTCGCATTGGCCATTACTATGCAAGACAGAATCCGGTGGATACTCCCGAAGGCGCCGTTATTCTAACTGGCAATCAAGTAAACGGAGGCAATGGATACGACGGTCAGATTTTTTATTATTATGCTCAAACCCTGTTAAAACCAGGTGTATGGCCTGATGGGTTCAGCAAGTCCTACAGAGCACCACGGGTGGGTTACCCGCTTCTTGTATCTCCCTTTTCGCTTCTGGGTCCCTGGTCTACAGTGTTTGGAATGGTTTTTGTGCAACTGCTCCTCATTACCGGCGGAACAATTGCCCTGTACGATATCCTGAAAGAAAGCGGTCAGAAGAAATATACGCTGATTCACGTCCTATCCCCCTTTCTTTTACAGTCATATATGGTTCTTGTAAGCGATGCGGTGATGGTTTCGCTTGTATTAATGGGATACTGGTGTTACCGTAAAATTCAAAATGATAAGGGGGGACGCATCTCCATTCCCCATCTTGCAGGCGCTTTTCTGTTTTTCTCATTATCCATAACTGCGAAAGAGTCTGCATTATTCTTTTTATTTCCTTTAGGCCTTGACGCCCTTCGCAGAATCAGCATTACAAAAATTGGACTGATGATTTCGATTCTCATTCCGGCTGTAATCTGGCAGCTTTATCTAAAAGAGGTTCACGGGATTTTACCGGCAGGAAAATTGAGCGTCTTTCTTTCGCCATTTGACGGACTCATAGGCCTTGCAAAAGAGAGTGGAGTGACTCTGGCAGGAGCTGCTCACTCACCGATAGCCTCTCTGAAAGTTATATCAAAACTTTCAGCCAGATGGGTGCTTGCACTTCTGATCGTCTTTGCAATAGGTGCAGTATTTACCGGAGACAAAAAACGAATCCTGAATAAACTACTACCCGGGGGCCTCGGAGTTTTGCTGGTTCTTTTCAGTGTGATCATGGCCGACCATTTCTATTTCTGGGGTATTTATGAAAATATCAGCCGTATGTTTACACTGATGGTACCGGCAGCAATCATAATGAAAGGCGAGGATTCTGATAGTCGCACGGGAGGACTTTTCGCCCTGATCCTCTTGCTTTTTATAATGGTTCTTCTGCGTGTAATCTTTGTTACCCCCGTATTCCCCCATACAGAATTCCATCATTACACGGGGCCCGACTACAGCAATCACGCTCCACTACCAGGCGGCGTTGTCAGATAAACGACCACCTGTTATTTCATTCAGGTAAGAATGGAATGCAGATACACGATTGCACATCCCGTATTGAACGTTAAAAACAATGGTGAAAAGACGATTCAAACACAGTATATGAGAAAATGATTAATCAATTACAGTGGCAGATCTTTTTTATTGAATCGGTAAAGCCCGCCAGTTATAAGCGTAATACTTAAAACTATTAGTATAGCATTATTCAAAAGGAGGTTTACATCCCCGTTCACAATTTCTCGAGAGGGTAACAGATAAAAAACAGTTACAAGTTCCAGAAGATGATAAACACCCCGGTGGTGACCGAATTTTCCCGCCAGAAACAGGACAAAAAAAGCAGAGAGAAGCGATGCACTTGCTATCAGTGCGTTTTGCATTGTATTAAAATGACAGGAAAAAAAGAAGGTTATTGAGGAAAGAGCCATCGACAGTAAAAATGCTGTAAAATTAAGTGAAATAAACGATACAATATCAAGATCGCCCGGCTTGTTATAAGCTCCAAATGCAATTCCCGATACAGTGATAATGAGAAAGATCAAAAAAAGGCTTAGAATCATGTAGATTACCTGGGTCAATGCGATCTGCAATCTGCTATGTGGAGTGGAAAGAAGAAATGCCATCGATCCGCGGTCTACAAATCGCACAATCAAGCGAAGGGGAAGTATTGTAGCGTAAATCGCCAGAACCAGCGGGGTTAAAAAATCGTAAATATACGAGGCGACAAAATCGGTCAGAGAAGCAGGAATCTTATCCATCCCTATGGATGCCATGAGTTCGGGAGGATACATCTTAATAACCGTTTGAATATTGTTAATAATCTCCATGTCATACATGGATACAGTCAACATAACATATGCAGATATTATTAGTGAAAATATAATTACCAGGGGCCAATTTGTCCTGAATGTATAGCGAAAAAGAGAAAATATCATTTCAGGATTCCTTAATAAAATACTGCATGAAGACCTGTTCCAGATTGAGATAACGCACATCAAGTGCCTCTACTTTGATCGAGGAAATTATTTTTATAAAGGAGTCCACACTCCCTTCAACATTCACCGACACTCTCTTCCCGTCCACACTATCCAGCTTTAGTCCCCGTTTTCTCAGATACGCAACGTCATCTTCACAAGAAAGAAGAATTGAAAATACACGTCGCTGCTTTTCTCGAAGAGCTTTAATATCCTGCAAATCCTGCAGCACTCCTTCTTTCAAAATCCCGGCCCTGTTGCAGGTCCTGTCAATTTCATGGAAATTGTGCGAACTCATCAGTATTGTCTTTCCTCTCTTGATCTCTTCTCGAACAAAATCAGAAAAGATATTCTGCATCAAAGGATCAAGCCCTGCAGAGGGTTCATCAAAAATCATTACGGAGGGATCATGCATGCAGGAAGTGACAATGGCAAGCTTCTGCCTGGTGCCTCTGGACATATGACGGATTTTCTGATATGGATCGAGATCAAACATGTCCAGCAGCATACTCATCCTGGATTTGTCTTTTAGACGGCGCATTCCAGCAATGAGATCAAGAAAATCACTGCCCGTAAAAGCATCAATAAATGAAATCTCTCCCGGGATATACCCGGATATTCTCTGGATCTCGTCGGTTTCCTTTCGACAATCCAGCCCTTTGATAGTACAGATACCGCTGTCAGGATTGAGAAAACCCATCAGATTCCTTATTGTCGTGGTTTTTCCAGAGGCATTGGGCCCCAGATAACCGAACGCTTCGCCCTCATTAATCTCAAAAGAGATATCCTTGATACCCTTCCCGCTGCTGTAGATTTTAGTAAGATTTTTTACAGTTATCAAACCATATCTCCATTGCGAAAACGCACAATATTAACGGGAATAATTAGAGATCCAGGGCCCTGTTATAGAGGACGAAATTAAGCAAATTTAATCAAAGATGAATGATATTAAATCAGCCAGGTTGTTTTTCTGCGGAATCGTCCTGAGTCCCGCCGGGATGTTCGGATGTATCATTGACTTCGGATTCAGAAGAACCATTATCCGAACCGTTTTCCGACTCAAGGAGGAAATCAGGAAGGTTTTCAGGATCCAGTGGAATAGCAAATGCCTGGTTTCGACCATTCTCTTTTGCATGGTATAGTGCGTGATCGGCTGTTTCTACAATCGCCCTGTATTCCATTTCATCGACCGGTATTACGGACGCGACACCAATACTCATTGTTACTATTTGCTCGTCGGATCTTATATTTTCAATTCGAAGGTCCTCAACTGCTACTCGAAGACGTTCCGCAACAACCATGGCTCCTTCCATATCGGTTTCGGGGAGCACGGCGACAAACTCTTCTCCACCGTAACGCGCAAACAGGTCCGTTGTGCGATTCATTTTATCATTCATGGCTGAAGCTACTTGTTTGAGGCAATCATCTCCTCCCTGGTGTCCATATGTATCATTAAAATACTTAAAATAATCCACATCAAAAAGCACAAGGGATATTGGCAAATTCTTACGAATACTTCTACGCCACTCATGTCCAAGAAATTCCTGGAAACGACGACGATTTGGAACGCCCGTCATCTCATCCGTAGTAGAGATTGTTTCCATTTTTTTAAAATTATCTTCAAGAGTCTGATTTGCCTGAAAAAGTTTCTTGAGAGTCCATTTGAGTTCAGCTTCTGATTTCCGAATCTGCTCTTCCAGCCATTTTCGCTCTGTCATATCCAGCACCATTGCCATCACCTGTGTAACGACATCGCCAGGACCTCTCTCCACAGGTATAGCTTCTACCAGTACAGGAATTTCTCTCCCCTCACGTAAAAATATCGTTTCAAATGAAACACTCCTCCCGTTTCGCAAATCACGAAGTTCCTTTATTACCTCAAGAGCCTTTTCTTCAGAAATAAGCGACGGTTCAACAAATGAAACATGAGCCATTTGTGATCTATCCATTCGAAATATTTCAAGAAGTTTCTGATTTACACTATTCGTGCGAATGCGAAAAGAACATGATTCATGAAAGAAATCTGCCGGATCTGCCGGATCCTTAACATAATCAGAAAAATCGAGTACCCAGGCCCCGACCGGAGCATTTTCAATTAGATTGTTCGCATAGCGAAGCGAGTTCTGAACATCCTCCAAATGGCGGGCCTTTTCTTCATATCGCCTGAAAATAGCCGTAACATCCTGCACACTTCCAATCACTGAATTCTGACCATTCATAAGCATACGCGTCATACGAATATGTGCATACACCTCGGCTCCATCACGCCGGTTTAAACGAAACTGAAATTGTAGCGTTAATTCTTTTGAATTATCACTGGAATATTTCTTTACAAGGTTACGACTTGAACTGTCATCGATGTGAACCAGTTCCTCAATCCGCAATCCCTGAAAATTTCGAGGAGCAAGGTTCATCATATCACAGAGTGATTGATTGCTGAAGACGATGCTTCCTTTTTCAGCAATAAAAACACCTTCATGAATGCTCTCAATAAGTGTTCGATATCTCTTTTCGGACTCATGAATCCTCAAATGATTTCTTTTTTGCTCGGAGATATCCCTTATAACGGCAACATAGTTTATTGTGTCATCCGGGAGTCTAACAGGTGTTACGGATTCCTGACAGTAATAGGAATTACCCATATTATTTCTGTTCTCAATCTCCCCGGACCATGATTCTCCTTTACTTATAATTCGTTCAATCTCCTCCAGAATGTCTCCGGATATTTGACGGGAGCGAAGAATACGAAAGTTTTTTCCCATTACCTGGTAAGACTCAAAACCTGTTATCCGAATGAATGCGGGGTTTATATAAATAATTTTTCTCTCCGAATCTGCAATATAGACTCCATCCCCGATGGAATCCATAACCGATTGATATCGGCGCAACTCCAGAGAAAGCGTCCTCTCCCCTGTAATTTCATGTCCCGTCATCACTTTATAAATAAGTTTGCCGTCGGAATTGAATACGGGATGCTCACTCCATGTAAGAATTATTAATCCTCTGGAGGTTGTATGGCATGTTTGCAAGGCTTCACCGGAGGCAGGTACAGATTGGGCTTGCACAACAGGAAGTGTCATCTCTTCGAAATAATTTCGGCCCATTACATCAACCATACGATAACCGGTTAATTTTTCACCGTATCGATTCCAGAAAATAACACTTCCCTGACCATCCACAACCAGTACGGGGGATTCAACATATTCGTAGAGTGTAAAACGAGTATCCATCACATCTGATCCACGGTCTGGCTTCGATGTGATTTTAAGAGATCTGGAAGATGAAATTTCACTCATAATGCAAATAATACCAATGATAAAACATACAGCTATTTAGAGTTACCTTAATCCTGCAGGAATTCTGTCACAGGCAATCCTTCAAGCAGTGACTGTAAAGCGATAACAGACTTATATGTTTTCAATAACAAATATTTCTTCAATATATTCATTACAATTCTATTGTAACGACCCCCCTTTACCAAAAGGGTGAGTAAATACATTGAATATTAAATCCAAATAAAGTCAAGTCCGTCTTATTGAGAAATAAAAAGCGATAAATTTGATATTTTTCTATGATGTTATTTCGCATATACGGCGACTGTTAAGAAATATATATTTAACCATGCAATAAAGTCCTCCCGATTATATAAAAACTTCTAACCGCAAAGGGAATGTTTTTATGAGTGCATAAGGAAAAAACCAATATAACCGCTACGCTTTACACCTGCCAGGGATCGACAGGTCGAAGAAGGGGCCCGGCACAATTAAAATGCATGTTGCAGAATTTAAGCAATATTATCAAAATCATTATCTCTGCCGGGAAGTCCCTCGACCGGAGAGCCCGACCGGCATGGCCGGTGGCAGCCTTCAATAAATGTTAACGTAATTCTAATTGCACAGTCTTCCTTAAAAAACTGCATACGCAGATGCCTGTGACAGCTTTTTAGTATTGAATTACCAGGAGATAGGAGTCATATCACGATAGAATCCGCCGGTTGGGCCATGATCCGGCAATGTGGCCAACCAGATGGCAGTTTCTGCACCCTTATCCGGAGTTCGAGGTGCATTTGCCCCGCCCATACGAGTCGCCACCCATCCGGGACACATGGAGTTTACTTTTATATATTCAGGCACAGAACCGGCTACCGAGAGTGTAATTGCATTAAGGGCTGCCTTGCTGATTGAATATGCTGCAGGACCATTCAATCCCTCCGCGAAAGCACCAAGACCTGATGAGATATTTACTATGCGTCCGTAACCACGCTCACTCATCACGGGAACCAGCTGTCTAATCAAATAAAACGGAGCCCAGAAATTGACATTCATTGATCCTGCCATATCTTTCGGATCAACTTCCAGAAAATCTCCATGCATGAGAATCCCAGCATTATTTACCAGGATCTCTATATCACCATGATTTCGTAAAATTTGTCCTAGTTGCTCCATCATAACCTGCCGGTTAGACAGGTCAAGCTCTACCGATGTCACAACTCCATTCATTTGAGCAGCAGCTTTTTTACCCGGCTCCGGATCTCGAGATCCAAGAAGCACAGAGTAACCAAGATCCGCCAGCCCCTGACAAATTGCATATCCGATTCCACGATTCCCGCCTGTTACAAGTGCTTTTCTCATATTGCAGTATTCCTGATCTTTTATCAACCGGAACGAAGCGTTGTAAAATCACAAAATATCTGTCCGGATATATACAATTTGACGATCCAGTATCAGGAAACCTCTGCAAGAGTGAGTAAAAAAACATATTGATTCTGGAGAATACTCCGTCATATTGTCGAGTGACTGTGCTCCTGTGGTATCCAGGGTTAAACTATAAGTTTCCAGGTCTCCGATTGTATAATTTTGCACAAAATAATATTCAATTGAACTAAAACCTTATATCAATCGATGCGAGACAATTGCAGGGAATTAAACAGGGACCTCATTTTGTCGTCACAATTAAGTAGTTCAATATTAATAATACTCAGTAAGGTTTTTTTATGAACGCAAGAGTACTTCAGGCAAAGACACAATCGAAAAATCGACTGGTTTTGAGACTGGCAGAAAACCAGATGGAGATTGAGAAAACTCTGGCTCTTCGATACAAGGTATTTAACGAAGAGATGGGGGAGGGTCTTCCTGAATCGGTTCTTAGCGGCAAAGACAGGGATAAGTTCGATTTATATTGCGATCATTTGATAGTTGTGGATGAGACAAATGACAACACTATCGTTGGGACTTACAGAATACTCAATGGGAAAAAAGCTCTTACACATTCCGGATTTTACTCGGCTGGAGAGTTCAAGCTGGATAATATATATGCAGTTGCTGACCAAACTGCAGAACTTGGACGCAGCTGCGTGCACCCCGACTACAGAGACGGATCGGTAATTCAGCTTCTCTGGAAAGGGCTGGCCTGGTATTTAAATCAAAATAATATTCGCTACTTAATCGGCTGTGGATCAATCCATTCAACTGACCCTGTTATTGCTTCCACAACCTATGCCTATTTTCGAGAGAAAAAAGCGTTTGCAGATCCTGCTCTACGCGTTGAACCACTAAAGGCTCATCGCATGAAAGGATTTGACCCTGACTGCAAAATTAACAACCTTCGCGAAGCAGGAATGCTTGTACCGCCTCTCATCAAGGGTTACCTGCGCGCCGGTGCAAAAATCAGCGGAGAACCCGCCCTTGATGAAGTATTCGGAGTGACAGATTTCTTCATAGTATTCGACACCCTGGATATCAATAAGCGATACAGCAAAAAATACGAGGTCAGCCATTAATATAATTTATACTGATCATCCAGACAATGTTACTTCGCTCTAAACCGTGGAGCTTATATGTAAATGAACAATCCCGACATCAAATCCTTGTTACAATTTCTTCAAGCGGGAGGCGATGCTTATCAGGAGCAGGATTTACGCGATAACCAAGTGCCACCATGGCAGTAACGTTTTCTATTGAAGTGTCAATACCCAGGACTTTTTCGAGATCTGGTTTTTCAAACCCCTCAATGGGACAGGAATCAATACCGAGCATTGCAGATGCGGTCATTATATTGCCCATCGCAATATATGTCTGCCTGGCCGCCCATTCATAAATATAACTCAACTTGATTTCACCGGATAACTCTCCATAAATATCGTCTTTTCGAGCTTCATGGTAATCGGCATAGCGCTTAATATACCCCTCCAGCCGCTCTTCCGGCAAACCGCGATCCATAAAACGAGTCCTCACCCATCTACTTCCCGGTAACAAATCTCTGGTTCGAGTCAGGAAAATAAGTAAATGACTGCACGTATCAATCTGCGCCTGGTTCCAGGCAACGGGCTTGATCTTTTTACGCAATTCAATGTCCGTTACAAGAAGAATTTTCCAGCCCTGCATACCAAATGACGAGGGACTCAATCTTCCAGTATCCAGTATGAAATCAATATCTTCATTTGATATCTTCTTATGTTCGTCGAAAAGTTTACAGGCATGCCGAAAGTAACTTGCATCCCGTATTACTTGCTTTACTTCAACTTTATCCATTAAAATTACGCCCCGGTCTAATCAAAATGAGAAAGATAAATCTCTATCGTTCACATCTCATTTGAATACATCTGATTTTACTAACGATTTTTTTTACTTTCGGACTAAAAATGTGTCACAGCAAACCGAAAAATTGAATATGTATATAAAATCATCAATGAAAATGAAAGAATTTACATACTCAGGATTCTGTTATGAAAAAGAGAAATTTGGGATACATTACTCTGGTAATATACTTACTTTCTGCCGGCATTACAAGCCTGATTGCCCGTAACAATAACAGATGGGGAGTGCAAATCAGTGCCGGTCAGACTGAAGCAAAGCATACGTACGATTCGAATTACCTAAACTACTTAACAACAACAAATCTGTATGATGCCGCCACACTCACTCCTGATAAACAACTGTTTTTGCAGGTGATGGGAGCAAAATCAACAATTCCCAGAAAAGATGAATTGAAGCAAACTCACGTGAGAGTTCTGTTTGAAAGATTATTTCTCAATGGAAAACACCTGGGTGTTGAGCTTGGCATTAACGGATCGCAATCCAGGCTATCCTGCTTTCAGAATTGTGGAGAATACGGTCAGATAGCCGTGCTTGGAATTAGTGGTCTTCCTGATGACACTGTAAAACTATACCAGGCACTCTCTGACGGAGTAATTGAAAAACCGGCCGTATATAACTTACATACGGGTGGAATGGAATTCGGACTCTCCTGGCATTTTCGACCTGATGCGACGGTAGATCCCTATCTGGGACTTGGTGCGGAAGGGGGATTGATGGGCGGAGCCTTTACCGGACAATTTTACGGGGGTCAGGCGAAAGCTGGACTCCGGTTCAATACCAATAGCCGGTTTTATGTATTTATTGAAGGAACCGGCAGGAGTACAGATTTCAGACTGGACAACTCGTACAAGAACATTCCCGGATCGATCTTGTCGACAAAGGAGTCCCGAAAAATTCACAGAAAGTCATCCGGTGCATCCGCAGGCGTTGGATTTCGCTGGTAATCATACATTATGACCTGATTCTTTTTTCGTTACACCCTGCTCTTCCAGTTTAGAGCAGGTTTTTTTTACTCAAACCCGATCACAAGTTTTCTCTACTTTCGATAAATCTGCAAAGACACTCAATTAATGTCCGTGTATACTTGCGAATTAATCCACTTTTTTCTGACGCAATAAATAAATTTTAACACCATCAATTTCTTTGTTTACGTCGTATCCTTTATCCAGCTCAGAATAGAATAGTTCTTTTTCATACTCATCAAGATTGAGATAAAAATCCTTCATCCAGGCTCCAACAACCACTGCAGCCGGTTTTCTATTCACAATACTGTTAAAAATATCCTTTTTTTGAACAATACGATACCTGGCATGCTCCTCTTCAGTGATCTTTGAGGAAATCCTGAGCCCGAAATGATTCTCCATTCCAGGGAAATATTGCCTGCGACTTTCAAAAACATACCCCGGCCAGAACGAAAGAACCTGATCATCTCCTTTCGTTTTTGACGTAATAAAATCAGATATAGACATATATGTTTCCATTCTCCAGATATCGTTTTCGGGATTTGTAACATTATTCCGGGAGTACTCTATTGAAAATATTAGAATTGCCAGTGGAACAAGAATATATGCTAATTTTTTATTTATATTAAATACTATCAAAACGCTACTTGCAACAAGGGGTAAAATGAATGGAATGATAGTAGCCGTAAAATACTGAATGTATGCAGGAAATGGTATCAGGGAAATCGAAAAAAATGAAACAATCAAGACTATAAATAAATTTTGAAAGGGATCAAAAGCCATCTTTCTAACGGAAGACAACACACTGATAAGACCGGTAATCAGTAAAAAAACCAGATATGGTGAACTTTTGAACAGATACATAAGAAATATTCTTTGATATTCAAAATGCTGTTTTAAAGTAATGCTAACATCTCGTAAAATATGGTATTTGTAATTATTAAAATAGAATAGATCGGGATAATATAAGACAATCAAGAATACGGGAACCAGACCGAGAGCCAGTCCGATTAAGAATATTAAAAGGTATGTTAGCTTCTTTCTTGTTACAAGAAACCATAGAATAAAAATGAATACAAGTGGCGCATAAAGCAAACGAATAGATGACAATATCCCCAGAGAAAGGCCGCTGATCAGGAGCATGTATTTATTTCTATTATTCTCAAACCTATACAATGATAGCAGTGTCATTGAAATTAATAAATTTGATAGAGCATAACTCTTAAAAACGACGCTCCATGAGTTGTAATAAAACGATAATGAGCAGAGTAGTATCGTAATAAATATTACTTCCGGTTTATGATCGTACTCTTTTCGCAAATATAAAAACCATAACAACATCATTACAATACCAAAAAACACTGAAAATATTCGCAAAGAGATTAACGATGGATCCACTATATAGGGTAGAACATATATATATGGCAATACAGGCATCTGCGGATAAAAAAAGTCTTTATAGACAGTATGACCGGATGAAACCATTTTCACTGCAGATGCATAAAAACCCTCATCCCCATCGACAGGTCTGTAAAATGCGTAAATCAACAGAAAAACGCTCTGAGCACCTATTAACAATAATGAAAGAGATGAGTAATTGAAACGTCTTTTGTTCAGGGTCATTAATATTGTCCGGAGGGATAGAGTTCAGATAGAAATTGATATTCCATATTCCTCATGTGTCATTCCTGTGGCAAAACAAATCAACAAGTTTTTTCATACAGGATACTTTAGCAGGAGTGAATAAATAATCACTTAATACGCTTCTATCATTTACTGACAGACTGTTATCCTCAATGAACTCATTCAATCCCATAGATCAATTATCGTATTACAATAGTAGATTTTTTCAAACAAGCGTCGTAATTATTTAATTGCACAAAAATGATTCAAAATTATAATTTCCATTTCGTTCAGGCACAGAGTGTTGTATTACAGTCTGTTTTATTTCAAATAAAAATAAGAGATTAGCATGCATATAGAATTGAAGAGAGTTGGATCCCCATTTCAGTTTGAGGCAAAAAATGAATCGGGCAATACCGTTCAACTGGATGCCGCAAAAGAGATTGGAGGGACAGAAAAAGGTGCTCGTCCCATGGAATTGTTTATTATGGGCCTGGGAGGATGCACCGCTATTGACGTTGTAATGATTCTGGAAAAACAAAGACAGAAGATAGATGATATTGACATAAAAATCGATGCAGATCGTGATAAAATGGAGGATGTTTCTCTTTTCTCAAAAATAAATATCGAATATATTATCAAAGGTCAGATTGATGAAGAGAAACTTACAAAAGCAATCGAGCTATCGTTAAACAAATATTGTTCAGCAGCGAAAACACTGGAAAAAACCGCAGCAATCAGCTATACTTACAGGATAATTTGAATGGAAGATTTTGATAATTTTGAAACAAAAGCCATAAGACTGCAATCCGAAAGAAGTCAATATAGAGAACATTCCGTACCCCTTTACATGACATCCAGTTTTGTATTTGATGATGCAGAGCAAGCGCGTGCTCTTTTTGCTGATGAAATTTCCGGGAACATCTATACCCGTTTCTCCAATCCGAACAACAATGAACTGGTTGAGAAAATGTGTTCTCTTGAAGGCGCTGAGGACGGTATCGCTACCTCTTCCGGTATGGCTGCTGTATTTTCTACTATGGCCGGTCTATTAAAATCCGGTGATCATATACTGGCCTCTCGCTCTGTCTTTGGCTCCACACACCAGATTCTGACGATGATCCTTCCAAAATGGAATATCACTCACACCTATGTTGATATAGACAAGCCCGAGACCTGGGAGAAAGAGATTCGGGAAAATACGAAAATGATTTTTATCGAGACGCCTTCCAACCCTGCTCTCGATATTATTGACCTGGAATGGCTCTCAGCAATTTCAAAAAAACATGGGGCATTGCTTGCGGTGGATAATTGCTTCGCCACCCCATATCTACAGCAGCCATTGAAACTGGGAGCTGATATTTCCATACACTCGGCAACCAAATACCTTGATGGTCAGGGTCGAACCATTGGCGGAGTCATACTTTCATCAAAAAAGATAATCAAAGATCTACGATTTTTTACAAGGCATTCGGGACCTGCCATGTCACCTTTTAATGCCTGGATTATTTCGAAAAGCCTGGAAACACTCTCCATACGTATGGAGCGGCATTGCGAAAATGCTGAAAAACTTGCCAGACACCTGGAAAAACATCCCGATGTGGAGAAGGTCTCCTATCCATTCTTAAACAGTCATCCGCACTACAATCTTGCAAAAAAACAGATGAAGCTGGGCGGCGGAATGGTCACTTTTATTGCGAAAGGCGGAATTGATAGAGGCCGTTTATTTCTGAACTCACTGCAGATGCTATCTCATTCTGCGAACCTGGGTGACTCAAGAACCATTGCGACTCACCCGGCATCAACAACTCATTCAAAATTGACCGATGAAGAGAGGGCAGCCGTTGGAATTTATCCGGGGCTTATTCGAATTTCAGTGGGTCTGGAACATATAGACGATATAATCAAGGATATCGATCAGGCACTGGAAGTATCACGGGTTCAGTGAGAAGACTCATAACGACAATAGAAAGTAAATCCTGACATGCCCGGATAATGAATGATTTTATCTATGCAGGACGTTATGACAAAGATCTTCTTCGGATAATATAAATCGATCCATTTCTATTCTTTGCCAGCCTCGCATATCCGAACTGTAGCCGTCTGACGCTTGAAATCAATCTTAACTTGACCTGAACCATTTTCAAAGCAGCTCCGTTTATACAATACCCCGTAGTTCACAATATTTGAAAGACATTAACTCTGCCTGGCCTGACTACACAAAACTACTGAGTTGTTGCAATTTATTAACAATTTTAGCATTTTATATCGCCACTCTAGTCACATAAGATTACTTTTTAATAGTGAAGTATCTACTGCACAACCAGGGAATGTGAGATCAAAAAATGAAGACTACAAGAGACATAGAAAAAACCCTGATTGTATTACTGATTATCATCCTGGGAAGCTGTTCCACTAACTTTCCTGAAGATCGCGGCGGAGATTACTTCCTTTATGACCTGTTAAGCAATTCAGATTCTACGACAGAGGTTGTTTCACCCTTCCCAACGGAACCGGGGCTAAGTTTTGGCGGTACAAGCACTATTTTTACATCAGAGCAATCAACTCCTCATACGGTTATGGTAAGCCTCAAAACAAAACCGGAATCTGAAGTTTTAGTTAATCTGGAAAGTTCTGATACAACAGAAGCCTCCCTTTCAACGGATGGAATCGACTTCACTGCATCCGTTGAACTACTCTTTGATTCAGGGAACTGGGATATCTCGCAACCATTTCTTGTAAAAGGCTTACCAGATGGTGTGGTTGATGGAGATATAATTTATTCAGTGATATTTCATAAGCTGGTGAGCAGCGATCCAGTATATAATGGAATTGATCCATCTGATATTGCAGCTATAAACTTTGACACGGATATTCAGGGGCCAACCTTATATGAAGTGAATGTATCGCCGACCTACGGTCTGGTGGTCACAGAAGATGGTGACACCATGCAATTCGGTGTGGTATTAACAGCTCCCCCTTCCGGAACCGTGCTTATACCTATTGCCAGCAGCGATACAGGCGAAGTAAAAGTATCGACAAATAAGATAGTATTCAACGCACTAAACTGGTTTGATCCCATAACAGTAACTCTTACAGGAGTGGATGATCCACAGAAAGATGGAGATATCCCGGTGACAATCAACCTGGGGCCCCTATCCACCTCGGATCCAAACTATCAAAGTGTTCCTGTACCAAGTGTATCAGTAATAAACCTGGATAATGATTGATTTCAGTAATAATTGCCAATTTCAGGAGTGTTCAGACACTCAGTATGCCCCTCAACATCATTCGTTACTGTTTACTTTTTATATAATCAAGTATTTCCACAGGATTTCCTGCCGGGTCCACACCACGATAAATCTTCTCAACTGAACCTTCAGGATTGAGCAACACACTATCTCTTGCACACAAACCGGCAACAATGCGAATTCCGAATCGGGAAGCGGTCTCGCCATCGGGATCCGTTAAAAGAGTTACTTTCAGATCATGCTTCTTCTTAAAATTTATATGACTTTCAATAGTATCTGTGTTAATCCCGTAAACCTTTGCATTAGCGGCATCGTATTCCTGCAGCAGAGAAGTGAAGGTTTTGGCCTGAGTCGTACAACCGGGAGAGTCATCTTTAGGATAGAAATACAGGACAGTCCACTGCCCCATGAAGTTCTCTGTTGATACGCGGCTTCCGTCATCGGCCAGAAATGTCATGGAAGGGAGACTCTCTCCCTCTTTGATTTGCTGTTTTTCAGGAAGCGGTTCTTTGCATGAAATGACTGACAGAGTGGTCAACAGTAGTATAACAAAAAAACGATTTATATTTTGATACATAATTCACATCCGGATGGAAAGTCTTAAACAATGGACGAGAAAATATTAAAAAGCAAAGTAACTACTCAGTTAATGAATCAATATTTTGGAAATCTATATAATAAAAAGAAACAATTCAGCCATTCATAGGTGAATTATTTCATCCAACAGTCTCTATAACATGCAGTTCTCTTATAGATGGAGTGGATTTCATCCTGGTCCAGGTCGGGATATCTGACTTTCAAATATGCTGAAACTCCCGTTGTCAGGTGGATCAGCGTATTTAACTCTCTGTCGACTTTGGCCCTTTAACCTTTTTGATGTAACGGATATCAGAAGATCCAAGACATGCTGACTCTCGCAGGCTGTAATCTTTAAACGAAAAAAGGGTGCTCGTTATAGAGAGCACCCTTTTCAGTGAATAGAACTATTACTGTGCAATTAAGCTTTGTAAAGATCCATTACTTTATTTACATCGTAATCATGTGTTCCGTTCGCTTTATTACGAATTTCTGCCAGGTTCTCTACCAGCGTTGGTCGTTCTACTTGATAGAAAAGACCCTGCATTACACGTCCGCCATTCTTAGATTCCATAGCCAGTGCGATTGCTGCAGAGAGATTCGTTGTATCGTGATCTGCAGGAACCTCGTCCACTTTATCTTTATAGTAATCAAAAGTATTGATACTGTTAAAACTGGGACAGGGGCTGATCACGTTAATAAAAGCGAAACCTTTGTGATTTACAGCTCTTTGAATCAGATCCTGAAGAATCTTGGGTTTGGAACTGTAAGCCTGAGCCACAAATGTCGCTCCGTAAGTCAAAACAAATGCTAGAGGATTCAGAGGATAGTCAGGACCACCCCAGGGAGTGGTCTTTGTAACCATTCCTTTCTGAGAAGTGGGAGAGATCTGTCCTTTAGTAAGTCCATAGATCGCATTGTCCATCATCACGTATGTCAGGTCAGAGTTCTTACGAGCTACGTGAGGTACGTGACCACCACCGATGGAAAATCCATCTCCGTCGCCGCCGAATACAAGAACTTCCAGTTCAGGATTGGCAACCTTTACACCAACGGCTACCGGAAGCGCTCTACCATGAGCAGTATGCATTCCATAAGCCTTTACGAAGTAAGGAAATCGAGAGGAACACCCAATACCGGAAACAGCTACAGTATTCGTGGGATCCAGATTCAGGTTAGCCAGTGCGCGATAAGCGGCATTCAAAACGCCGTAGTCACCGCAACCCGGACACCATGTAGGTGCAACATCGCTCTTATAGTCTTTCCAGGTCATTTCTTCTACAGATATTGTGCTCATATTAGATGACCTCCTTGATTTTCTCTTCGATCATGTCCGGTGTAAAAGGCATACCGGCATAAATTGCATAGCTGATTGGATCAATGCTTGTCTCCATCGCAATCAGTTTTGCAAGCTGACCCTGCATGTTCACTTCAGGGATTAATACTTTCTTGTGTTTTTTACCAAACTCTTCGAGAGCCTTTTTAGGTAGAGGCCACATCAATTTGGGATAGCAGGCAGATACTTTCATGCCTTTCGCTCTTGCATTTTTCACAGCTTCACGAGCTACACCAATTGTAGAACCCCAGGCAATTACTCCGAGTTCAGCGCCTTCATCTTCATCAACTTCAGTTTTCACAGCGAAATCTTCGATATCGTTAAGCTTGTTAAAACGCTTGTCCATCATCGGGATACGGTTTTCTGCAGTGTATTTTGGTGCTGAAGTCTCTGAGTGCTCAAGGCCTGTAGAGATATACTGTCCATCAACATCGCCAGGTTGGGACATGGGAGAAATTCCGGATGGAGTAAACTCATATCGCTTGTAATTACCGCCACCTTTGTATCTTTCACGAGTTACCAGTTTGATTTTAGAAGGATCAGGACGAACCATAGAGCCTGTTCTAAAACCAAGTGAACCGTCAGTGAGAAGGATAACAGGAACCTGGTATTTCTCAGCAATATTGAAGGCTTCTACTGTGAGATAGACACAATCTTCAATGCCTTCCGCGCTAAGAACAACCTTGGACGAATCACCATGGCTTGAGAAAGCTGCAAGGAGAAGGTCGGACTGTTCGTGTTTTGTGGGAAGACCTGTAGATGGTCCGCCACGCTGCACATCAATGATAACAACTGGCACTTCCGACATAGAAGCCATACCGATCAATTCCTGCATGAGCGAGAGACCGGGACCGGAAGTTGAAGTCATAGACTTTTTACCGGCAAATGATGCACCGATTACGTTAGCAATTGATGCGATCTCATCTTCCGCCTGTACCAGATCATAATCGAATTTAGGAAGATGCTTTGCTACAAAATAAGCAACTTCAGTCGCTGGAGTAATAGGATAGGCGCTAAAAAACTGCACTTTTGCAAGGAGAGCACCAAGACCTACAGCGTCATTACCGGAGATAATAATAACATCATCTCTGGCTTCGCCCTGGTCCATTCTGTATGGATCAGACTTTGTTATATTATTGCGGATATATTCAACACCGGCATCGAGAGCGCGGAAGTTTACATTAACAACTTCTTCGCCTTTTCGGCCGAATTTATCTTTAATGGTGCCACGAATACTGTCCAGAGAAATCGCGAAAAGTTCCGCTACTGCTCCCAGAGCTACCATGTTCTTTGAACGGTAAGTCTGGAGATCTTCTTTTGCAATTTTACTCATGGGGACCGGGTAACATATTACGCCGGGGATGTTTTGCTCTTCTTCAATGTCTCCACCCGGATAGTCATAAACAACAACATTACCCTCTTTTAAATGGGGTCTGTTTTGTTCCAGAGCTTCTTTATTGAAAGCTACAACTACGTTGAAGCCGCTACCTTCTGATAGAATCTTATCTGTGCTGAAGCGGACCTGGATCATGGCATATCCGCCTTTGATCTCTGCCGGGAAAGTCTTGAAGGTTAGAACCTCAAGTCCCGATCGAACCGCGGCCTGCGCGACCATATCGCCAGCAGAGATGACGCCTTCGCCACCTTCTCCGCCTAAACGTATGATCAGATCGCTTTGTTTGGTTACATTTGCCGTCTGTTCCATACTCTGTTAGTTCCCTCGCTTTATATTTCTCCCGGTCAGTTTACCAGGATAGATTTCATCGTCTTTCCGGATCCAACGACCTCTCTACGGACGATTTTGTGAAAAATCACCGGGTTTCCTCAGTCATTCCCCCTGATATAGAGGCCGACAAACCACTCAATAGAATCGAAGATGAATTCCGAGGCCATAAAAAATCACGGGAATCAATAATTCCACCACTTATTTCCACTCTCCCAATGGTTTTTATCACGCTTCCGGTACACCGGATTCCGCATATTATTTTCCAGCAGGCATACCAACCCGATAGTATTACAAAAAAGGTGGAAACGACGTGTTTTGCCGATGTGAGAAATATCAGATGGTCATCCGGATTCCGTATATGGAAATCCAGATGCTATTCAGGGAAGCATGGCAGTTATGAAGTGAAGATATTAATACCCATTTTCCCACTGGAATGCTTACCACAGAGTGATGGAATAGAGCGTGTTATAACTTTCGTGCAAATGGCTTGTACTTTGAATTATTAAAAGATGAGAGGTTGCAGTATGGTTTCTCAATGAGTATTATCGAAAAGAAAAGTCAATAAGTATGGATTGTCAGGGTTTAAAACAAAAAACCCTCCCTTAAAAAAGAGAGGGCTTTTTGGGCAGGGAAGGGTTCGAACCTTCGTAGACTTACGTCGACAGATTTACAGTCTGTTGCCTTTAACCACTCGGCCACCTACCCGGTGTGCTGCTTGTAGGAGTCGAACCCACGACCTACTGATTACAAGTCAGTTGCTCTACCAACTGAGCTAAAGCAGCGTTATATCCGAAAAATAATGACTCAGCCGCTGAGTCAAGGATAAGAATACAATAGTGCTTGAAAAAATTAAAATTTATCCGAACTGCAGATGTAAGATTAATACAATATTATACCCTTCCTGGAAATATTTAAGATTATATTTTAGGAATGATCTGGAGAAGACTCTGTATTGCTGAAAAACCTGGGCTCCTGGATTCCCAACAGGAGCTGGTTTAAGCTAGATTCAAAATAATTCCGATTCAGTTACAAAAGAACATGCATAATTTTCTCTCCCCTTTTTTTGTTGTTTTTCAGGGCTCTTCCCTGCTTACTTATTGAAAATATCAGAATTTGAGTCTCACAAGCATGAATATTAGCGCACTGCCCGGCACAATTACACATACATTGAAAAGGATCCATAACGAAAGCGGTCCCAGAAATATAACTCTGGCCTGGAGTCTGGTTTTTGTATTTATTGGAATCACAGTACTCTCCGAGAGCAATCCTCTCAAGTTACTGATACCAGGTCTTGCCTATCCCATTCCAGTCAATGATGCGAGAAATGATTACCTTGTATATGGTACGGATAGATTCACCGGAGCAAGTTTCAAAATTGAACGAAAAATTCTCGCCGCTGATGATGAATCATTATTCATTCAGAGGATAGCGACAATTTTAAGTACGCAACCGAAAATCTCAGAGAGATCTCCCAGCTTCGAATATGAGAAACTTGAGCCGATGCCCGAATACGCTCTTGCCATTCGCAAAGTATGGGTTTATACAACCGGGAACACGAAAGAAGCGATAATTGATGTAAGAGGCGAAACACTCGATTCTATTTCAAAAAAATTTCTCTCGGATAGAACAGACGAGAAGAAGAACAATTACTATTATATGGACGCTTACTTTACGTCTTTAACCTACTCCATACTGCAGAGTATGCCAGAAATCAAACAGGTAAGTTATGTTGTTAATGGAGAAAAAAAGGATATTCAAGGCATGACTTTTTCATTATACAGAGATTACACTCATGCCGACCTCCCATGATATCATATGATATCATATGATAAAATCATCGAAATCTCTGAGTCCAATTATCAAGAAGATTTTTGGACTCTTTCGATTCTAATCTTTATTGTAAATACATCTTTCATAATATTCAAAATTGTTTCCAGCAAAAATACCCAGACAAACTCACTTAAGATTGAAGAGCTATTACGAACTGTAACGCAGAATACCTTCTTCCAGACAGAAGTGAATCCACTCTACCATTTCAGAATCTTCAGAATCAACAAGATCACTCACCCTGGCTTGAGAGACAATTTTTTCTATTATATCCGCATATCCCTCATCGACCGCCAGATGCCGCACTTCACCTCCTGAGTTATATACGATAACCGACGTTTTTATAGTTTTATGGAACTCCATAAACTCTGACAGATTGTATTCACTCAGTCTCAGTAATTCATCGGGGTGATATTGAAGAGATACGATTATTGTGCTTGCAGGTTTCACAACAAAAGGATCCGATATTCCCTTCGCCTCTTTATCCGGCAAGGAATCCCCCGTTCGCAATGAATCACGAAAAGCACCGTGCAACCGAATCACATCGAGAAGTGGAGTTAATAAATATCCGATACCTGCCTCTTCAAACAGGATTCGAACAAATCCAATCTGCAGCTCTGTTATATCCGTTTGATTGTCGCCTTCAGCCCGTAATCTCTCCAACCAGTGATGAAATCTTTCAAAGAATCCGAAAGGACGTAAATCGAGCGTCTCCAGCACCATAAAGAGCCACCCTACCGCTCCGCCTTTATTATAAAATAGATTTACTGCTTCTGAGATATGTGATGCGCTTTCCAGATCTTCAGATGAATAGTCTGCAGATTTAACAAGCAGATAGGGAGGCGAATCCATACAGACAAGCTGAAGCTCATCCTTTTTATCGAACAACTCTGTTCCAGGTAATACGGCAAGTGGAAATATATCAAGATGATTTGGCTGTAATTCGATAGCATAATCGAGACTTTCACTGAATGTCTGCAGGGAATCTCCTGGAAGTCCGTAAATCAAATCCAGTCCAAATACAACTCCAGCCTCATTGAGCATTTGAATTTTTGCAGCATACTTTTCCCGATTGAAGTTTCTTCCCACGTTTCGCACAACATCCGGTGAAGCACTCTCCAGTCCGATCTGCAGACTGCAATGAAGCTCTGAAAATAACTCTGCCATCTCTTCATCAAGAAATTCCGTTCTGATCTCAAACGAATAGTGAATCTGTGGAGCATATTGTAGAATCAGTTTCAGTATTTGCTTCGCTCTGTCCGGTTTCTGGTTAAAGGTTGGATCGAGAACAAATATCTGACTTACTCCGGTTTCGGAGAAGTGTCTCAGCTCAGGGATAATACTCTCTACAGATCTTGTCCGCACACCGGAAATCCCCCTGCCTTCGTAGCAGAAAGAACAATGAAATATACAACCCCGGGAGATCTCCCACAAAACACCATCAGATGAACCAGTATCAATAGTACCGCTTAAAAAGGGGGACACGAGCTCATCGAGATTCGAAATGAATGCAGGGGATATTCTCTCAGGAGCGCTTGCATCTCCGTTGACAAGCCCCGGAATTCCTGTCAGATTTTTGTTTTCACTTATCCTCTCGAGAGCCATAAGGAAACTCTCTTCGCCTTCTCCTCGGATCAGAAATTCAAAATATCCGGACGAGAGTATTGCAGCAGGTGTTGCCCCTGCCTGAGGACCTCCCGCGAAGAACTTCGCCACACAATGTTTTTGGAGATCCTGTATAATTCTATATATATACTCCTGATTCCAAACGTAGATTGAAAATCCGATAAGATCCGGTGCATGCTCTTGAATCTGTAACGAAACAGACTCGATACTGTCACTGAGATCAGCCTCAACCAGAGTGATAGTAAACTTTCCGGATGTATGAAAATCTACATATGCCTTTAGAAGTCCGGCTGCTAAAGACATCGCCTGAGGTGAATCCTGCAAATGCACTGAAACAAGAATTATATTCATCAATAACCTTCGCACTGGATTTATATAACAAAGACATAAGTCCCGGATTAAATCACATTTATGATTGAATCAAATATATTGATATGACTGTAGCAGTCACTGTAAATAACATAAATTCCATATTTTGACAGGTAAATAAGGAAATTAAATTTATAGACTGAATCGGATATGCTGAAATACGGTATCGAGATGGACAGGCATAAATTGTTAATCGCTCATGCATGCGGCACCTGTAGCAATTTTAATATTTTAAGACCCGATTCTCCCGGAGATGCCAAATGAAACGTAATATCTGGAAAGAGACCTTTGTTGAGAATCAGAAAACGGAGTACCCCTGTCCTCGCTGCCTCACAGGACACCTGGAACCGGTAAGGATTACATTCTATGATCGAGAAACTTCCGAGTCTGCCAGTATGCGAAAAGATCCGGACTGGGGAGAGGACTGGTATGAAGGACGCTTCAGTGGGATTCTTCAGTGCGATAACGGCGGATGCGAAGAGGTTGTATCCGTAATAGGCAAGTCAGGATTCGGTACAGACTGGGATAAAGAGGGCGAGGAGTTCAATTTTTCAGAATACCATCCCAGGGGATTTTTTCCGGCGATTCCCATCATTTCAATTCCCTCCTGGTCCAGGTCTATGTCAACTAGATTGTTCCAGCGCAGCTTCTCTCTTTTCTGGAGTGATCCGCTTCAATGCCGCAAAATCCTGCTTTCCCTTTTTGAAATACAGCTTAAATTGTCAGGCATATCCAGACGAAATTACAGAAGCAGGCAGATTCAAAGTTTCAAAGCCAGGCTTAAAAAATCTGCATACACTTCTGAGGTGCAATCAATACTCCTGACAAATTATTCACGCCACATTCTGGGTATCCACCCTTCTCGTGATGAACTTCTCGATCTATTTGAAATCATTGAAAACACAACAGTTTGAGATACCGAGCTTAAGATGATTTACCGGAGCAAACATTGAATCATCTCACCGCCAATAAATATTATAGAATACAAACAATCTCCTGCGTATCTAATTCTCATTCCTGTAAAATCGTCTAATTCGATTGGACAGTAAAATTTCCGACAGAGATTATAATGCCTGAATAATTAGATGATATTTGTAACCAATACTCCAGGCTGGAGTCTATAGTTTAACAAGCAAAAATAGAAGGTATTGAATATGACTGATAAAATTGTAATTACAATCTCGTGTGGAACGGATAATCCCAACAGGGCAACACGCGGACTCCATCTGGCAACTGTGGCAAAATCCGAAGGTAAGGATACGACTGTTTTTCTACTGGATGAAGGAGTTTATCTTGCAAAAAAGGGACTGGCAGAACATCTCAGAGCGGCTACCGGTGATATTGCAGACAACCTCCTTGCGGAATTGGAGGCTAAAGAAGTCCCCCTGCTCGTATGCACACCATGTGCGAAAACACGCCAGTTAACAGAAGACCAACTGCTTCCCAATGCCAGATATGCGAAAGCAACCGAACTGATCCAGCTAGCGTCAGAGGGCTCAGTAATCAGTCTTTGAATCGCTTTCCCGGCAGTAATAATATACGCAACGCCGTCCGGCTGAACATACAACAAATCAGGTTCTATGCTACATGAATCTGATTTGTTGTATACAGAATCAAAAGAATATTTACAATGCGTTACTGTTGTACAATATTTTAATTACAATCCGGCTCCACCCATGGTTTAAATCGATGCAAGCTAAATTCAGAATAGTAACAGTATTGATTTTCGCACTTATTACACTGATTTATTCAGTTCCGGTTCGCTCCTCTGACTTTTCCGGCAGAACACATTTTGTATATGTATTATGCGATGACTGGCATTGTGAACTGCTTATTGCATATCATCACTTTAAAAACAGTAGCATCCTGGCAAATATAGATCTTCTCCCGGGATATATGGTTCAGGCTGGATGGGGTGAACAAGATTACTATATGAAGAAAAATCCGGACTCATGGGATGCCCTCAAAGCTGCCCTGTGGCCAACGAATGGGGTTTTGCATATTCGTATGATTTATGAAAAAGAAGACTCCGCTCTTCGCCATCTCCATCATTATAGAATATTTCGCATAAGAATGAACGGAAAAGAGATTCAGAACCTTGTGAATTTCATTGAAGAGAGCTTCTATTTGGATGAATCCGGAAAACCCCTTTATCTGGCTCCTGGCTGGTGGCCTGGCAGTTCCTTCTATATGTCAAGCAAGGACTACTTTCTTCCCCGCACCTGTAACACCTGGACGGCATCTGCATTACAAAAAGGTGGAGTTGATATCCGACCACTTTTGTACATGAATTCCTCATCGCTGGTTAAAAAATTATCAGAAATCGAAATTGAAGATAATCTATAGTTATATGATCGCTATAAAAATTCAAGTTTTTCTACACGGATATCCAGGTGAAAGGAGACAACTCGTATGTTCGCAATACAGGATCTTTTACGACGACAGTAACACAGTAACACCGTTCGCCACTGAATGAATGACAAGCGGATAAAAAAGTCCATCGGACAGCAGGCGAAGAAGAGCAAGAAAAGCACCGGCTATAAGGTAGAGGAGAGCCTCTTCCCAGGTACCCGGCAGATGTCCAACTGCGAATAATATTACAGCAAGAGCATGAGGCAGATATCTGTCGGCCCCTCCCAGCATTTCAGGGATAATCTGTCGAAAGACAAGCTCTTCCAGGAGAGGCGCCCACATTGCCCCCGTAAGCAGTATAATAAGATCGAGACCCCGCGGGTGATAGACAAATCCCTTTGTGTCAAACTGTATATAGGCCAGTATCCATAAAAGACCGATAAGAGATACCGGCAAAGCAAGTGCCTCCTTCCAGTCCATATGAAATGAAAAGAGTCCCTTCCATTGATAACGTGGTACCAAATAGAGCATCAGAAATGACAGTGTTCCAAGCAATAGCGGAACAAATAATTTCAAGCGGAGGATCATTGGAATAGTGCCAGAGGTCCCTGCATGAATTACAAACAATCCGCCGGCAAAAATAATCGAAGCAAGACTCATCCAGAAGGGCCAGTAACCATGAACCATTCTTGTTTCGCCAAGAACCAGCTGCTCTACACTCTTTCGGTGTGCCCTTTTCAGCTCTTTGAATTCCTGGTAGTTACTGTTCAGTCTTGTCAGTTCTTCAGATTCCAGATGCCCGGCGACCTTTCGTCTGTATCCCTTATCAAGTAAAACCCATAGCAGACCGGCTCCAAGATTTTTCTCAGTAGTTATTTCTCTTTTACTCAACAGTATCCAACCTTATGTCCCAACAGGTTTATTAATTATTGAGAAAATAATTACGCCCCCTGCTATTTATTCTTACGGACATATCATGCATCTTCATGAATATTTCTGGTATCTCAGAGATAAAATTTTCAGGTCGTAAACAGGGTATGTAATGTTTACAGGCTTTGAACTTAAAGATTACTACTGGAATGCTGTATTTCTGGTATGGAATCATAATACATACCTGTCCCTGTTTTTGATTTTTTTTCATAGATCTGAGGGAGCCAATTCCGAACACTGGTAATCAGTAAAGAGAGGTTTATCGTCATGTCTCAACCAAATGTGGCTATTGTTGGCGCCACCGGTGCCGTTGGAGTCGATCTCATCGAAACTCTGGAAAAACGCAATTTTCCCCTGGCAAGTCTCAGACTTCTGGCCAGTAAAAGATCCGCCGGAAAAAAGATGAAGTTCCGCGGCGAGGAAATTACAGTTGAAGAGTTAACTGAAGAGTCATTCAAGGGAGTCGACATTGCCCTTTTCAGCGCCGGAGGGAGCATCAGCCGTCAGTACGGACCCGTAGCTGTAAAGGCAGGAGCCATTGTTGTTGACAATTCATCGGCATTTCGCATGGATCCGGATACTCCTCTGGTTATCCCCGAGATCAACCCTGAAGATGCCAAAAAACACAAAGGAATTATAGCCAATCCCAACTGCAGCACGATTATCATGCTCATGGCGGTTTATCCCATTCATAAAATAAACCCCATTAAAAAGATTGTCGTCTCCACTTATCAGGCCGCTTCGGGTGCCGGATGGGCAGCCATGGAAGAGCTTCGCCACCAGTCCCGGGATATTCTGGACGGCAAAGAGGCGAAGCCCGATGTTCTCCCCTACCAGGTTGCATTCAATGTTTTCAGTCACAACTCTCCCATGGATGAAGAACACGGTTACAACCAGGAAGAGATCAAAATGGTAAACGAGACTCATAAGATTTTAGGCGATACATCCATCCGTGTATCTCCTACATGTATACGGGTACCTACCCTTCGCGCTCATGCAGAATCCATCCATCTGGAACTGGAAAATCCCGCCGACCTCGATGCAATTCGAAAAGCCATCAAAGAGTTTCCCGGCGCCGATATTCTGGATGACCGCCAGGCAAATCGATTTCCCATGCCGATAGACGTAAGCGGCAAGGATGATGTCCTCGTTGGAAGAATTCGCATAGACTACTCTTCCAACGATGGCCGTGAAATTGAACTCTTTACAGTGGGCGATCAACTGCTGAAAGGGGCTGCTTTAAACACTATTCAAATTGCCGAGCTATTTGTGTGAGGTCACGATGAAACATCCGGAACAAGCAACAGGAAAAGTAAGATTATTCAAACGGGGAGCTGCAGCTCTTTTTGACACAATGAGGGTTAGCCGTTTACACATAATAAATAGCTGCTTTCGTCGATCGCCCCTGTATGCTATCTCTATGCTGTTTGTTCCGGTATTTCTGGCTCTGTCCGGTTCCCTTACAAATCTTCAGGCACAACCACAGAGTAATCCCGATCCGATTAAAGCCCTTTCGACAGGAGCAGAACCGGAGATCTATGTTCTGAATATGCAGGTGGGACATTTCTACTATAATATCTGGGGACATACAGCATTGATGGTGAATGATCCGGATTATCCGGAACCAATCGTTTTTGACTACGGGCTCTTCTCACCCGATGCCAGTTTCGCTATTCGCTTTATAATGGGAGAACCCACATACTGGATGGACGGAACACTCTGGCGTCATACACGCTACCGATATGATCGTGAGAATCGCGGCATCTACGGCCAGAAGCTTCGCCTGACCTCTTCACAAAAGAAAAAACTTATGAATCACCTCCTTAATGATTTGAAGGGGGAAAATCGTTTTTATCACTATCATCACTTTACGAATAATTGTACAACCCGCGTTCGCGACCTTGTTGATTTCGCCACAGACGGAGCTCTCAAGCGAGATCATATGTCAGTCGAAAAAGGAGAAACCTTCCGCAAGCTTTCCATGAAATTTGGAAGACATATGCCCATTTACTGGACAATCATGAATCTGGCAGCAAATGAGAGAGCCGACAATCCAATAACCGAATGGGATTATATGTTTCTTCCGATGCTTTTCAAAGAGAAACTGGAAAACTGGAAACTTGAATCAGATCTACCGGAAGGGGGACCAATGATCGGGAAAGTAGAAATTCTCACACCGGTCGGACCTTTTGTAACTCAAGAAGAGATGGATCAGACTCTTCGCGAATACTTTGTAACATTATTTGTATTATTTGCTGTTTTTTTCCTGATACCAGCACTTTACGAGAATCGCACAGCTAATATTCTACGAAAAATTGGTATCTATACATGGTCAATACCAGGTGGCCTGACCGGAATAATATTTTTGATATTTTCCATGATTTCGCCCCGGGAGACTTTTCAAGATAACTATAATCTGTTCTCAGTAAGTCCTTTCTTATTGTACCAGGCAATACACTTCGCCTTCATTGAAAAGCGAATCTCTTTGAAGAAAAATCTGTATATATATGGATTCATGCTCATTCTGCCGGTAACCGGTTTACTCCTTCGCATTACAGGGTTAACCGGACAGGAATTGATTCCCGGGTCTTTATACTCCATTGGTATACAGGTCTCTATCCTTGCCGGCTACTATCTACGAAAATCGGGAAGATTCAGCGGCAAATTTTTTGTTTGAAATGAAGAAGATTGACCCGTAAGCAGTCTCCGTTTCGGGTCAATCAAATTAGAAGTATTCTCATTTTTCATATTTAATATAAAATAACACAGCAACCGGACATATAAAAATAATTACCTTATACTGTGCGCGAATAGTAAACAGCGGTAAATCCGAAATAATCCAAATTTAATTAGCAATATATGAAAACCTCTTCCATTCGCTTGACAGAAGAAAAAGAATCGTTTATACTATAGGCCCTGTTCATTCTCGCACAGGAAATTGTGTAATTCATTTAGCTTTAATCATTCGTCTACTAACCTGCTGAAGATTTTACGCATGGTCGAAAAGAGAGATAAAAAATTGGTAACCTGCCGATTCAAAAAATGATACATTATACAGATCGGAAGAGCACACG